>JACCZX010000001.1 GCA_013695705.1 Burkholderiaceae bacterium
GGGTATCGATGCCGAGATGATGCCCGCATCGTGGAACGCGCCGCTCGGCATGCGCTGCCAGTCACCTGGCGCGTGACGCTCGGCCGCGGCTTCGATATGCGCCTGCATACCGGCGTCCATGCGCGTAGGCGCGATCGGCGCCCGTGAGGGGACGGCTTCAATCGTGACACCGCCGCGTGCGTTCATTTCCGTTACGAGACGCGCCGCGATTATTTCGAAAGCGTTGAGCGGCTCCTCCGATGCGTCGCGGAACTGCAGGTCGAGCTCGGCGTATCCCGGCACGATTGAAGTCGCGTTCGGTTCGACGCGCACGCGGCCCATCGTCCAGACGCTGCGCTCGGCGGCTACCTTCGGAAATTCCCGATTGATGCGATGTGCGAGTTCGTAGAGTGCCGTGCTTGCATCGCGCCGGCGCGCCATCATCGTCGTGCCAGCATGATTTTGCTGACCGCGAAAGACGAAACGAATGCTGCGCAGGCCGACGATGCCCGTGACTACTCCAATCCGCCGTCCGGCATCTTCCAGATGCGGGCCTTGCTCGATGTGCGCCTCGATGAAGCCTGCATAGCGTTCGCGCGAGAGGCGTAGGCGCGGCGCACTTGCTAGGCCAGCTTCGACCAGCGCATCCGCCAGCGTCACGCCGTGACTATCGACGGCTCCCTGCTCGATCTCCGGCGTCAGCGTGCCGATTAGCGAGCGGCTGCCAAGACAACCGACAAATCGTGACTCCTCATCCTGGAACGACACCGCGTCCACTGGCAATACTCGCGTCGCTTCGTCCACAGCGAGTGCGCGCACGACTTCCAACGCATAGATCACGCCCAATGCGCCATCCAGCCAGCCGCCGGTAGGCTGGGTGTCTGAATGCGAACCGATCAGCAGCGCCTTGCCGGGGTGCCGCGAGCGGCCGAGCACATTGCCCACGCCATCGATCATCGCTTCGAGATTAGCTTCCTCGTAGCAGCGCCTTAGCCAACGGCGAGCTTCCATGTCAGCAGCGCTGAACGCCGGTCGCACTACGCCGCGGCCCTGCGCGCCGATGGTACGGAGCTGACGCAAGTCGGAAAGGAGTCGTTCTGAATCGATGCGTGGCATGGGCGGTATTCTATGAGCGACATGTGCGGGAGTTTGCATGGAGCCCTCACCGGGTAATTTTAATGGGGCCGCTATCACCTGGCTCGACAGCAACGATCCACCCTATGCCGACGACTGAGACGCTGGAGAGATCGTGGCAGCGGTTTTGATGCAACGACTGCTAAGGTAAGCGTCACAACTTCGTAACGCCTCCTCCATGCCGACATCTCGCCTTACCCGACGCGCCGTGCTCGGTGTTGCCATCCTCCCTTGGTTTGCCGGCTGCAGCACACCGCTGCCGCTGAGTTCGCGCCTGCCCAGCGATGCGGCAGCGGTCACGCGTCTACGCGAGAGTGCAGAGGTCCACGGCTGGGCTGCCTATCGTCGGCTTACCGACATCAACGTTAGCTACAGCGGTGAGTGGCGGCCGCTGATAAACCTGATACAACCTGAGCTAGTGGACGCCGGCTTTCGCGGTCCCTCGCAGGAGCGATTGATGCCGGCCGAGCGCGTGGTCGCGCAGGCCTACACCGGCACTCTCGGTCGCAAGCAGGTCTGGTGGCGGCGCGGCAACGCAGCGCCGGATCAACTCGGCGACGTCGCAGTCTGGTTCAACGGTGTGCAGAGCAACGACCCCGCTGCTCAAGACACTGCTGCGCTGGTAGCCGAGGGTTACGGCTTGTTTCTGCTTGGACCGCTATGGTTGAATGACCGAGGGCTCTCGATGCAGCTCAGTGGCACGGAGCGGGTGGACGATCGTCTGTGCGACGTGGTTAACGTATGGCTAACGCCGGGGTTGGGCAGGGTGGCGATGGATCGCGTTGCGGTATGCATCGATCGTGCTGACGGCGTAATGCGCCGAGTGCGGTTCACGCTTGAAGGTTTCGCGGGCACGCGCGGCGCGGTGGCCGAAGTCGATACGTTCGAGCACGAACGCCGCTTCGGTGTTCTGTGGCCGATGCGCTCGTACGAACGCGTGGTGCATCCGATTCCGATACCCGCGCACGACTGGCGCATCACAGGGCTGGATGTGAACCGCGGCTACGCGCCGCGGGAAATAGCCGGGCCGGAATTCACCAACTTGGCAGCAGCGCCGGCGGCAAAACTTTAGGCGAGTGAGGTGACCACTCGTCGCGCGCTGTAACACGCAACCGGTCACTAATCTTGATTAGTGAGCCGTCTAAATACCTTACTTTCTTAAGTCGATGACGACATAGTTTCTTCGGTCGTTTGCAGGGCCATCTCCCCTGATTGAACGTCTGTGCGATCGGTAGATTTCTTTTTAGTTCGCTTGCACCTGGAGATTCATGATGGCTCGATACCAACCGCCGCGATCGGGAATGCGTTCTCTTGTAGTGGCACTTACGGTCCCCTTGGTTCTGGCAGCGGGCGTATATGTTGCGCTCGACCGTCCTGACATTGTCGTCCCCGCGGCAGTGACGCCGCCAGATACTGCTCAGCGGTTCACGAAAGGCGAACGATTTGATGCCACGCCACCGTTGCCACCGATGCCAAAGGCGACACCTGCGCGTGTCTCTCTTCCATCAAAAGCCGCGGCGCCGCGATATCTGGGGCCCGGCGTTTACAAGTGCGAGGACTCTAACGGCGCGGTGAGCTATTCGGAGTTTCCGTGCGGCGACAGTAAATGGGTCGACACGCGGCCGACATCGGGCGGGTTTGCCGACCAGTGGTCGATGAGCGTGACGCGGCGTTAACACGATGCATTACAGCCTGACCGGTTGAGCCGGGCAAGGAGATTCAATTCGAGCGAAAATCGGACAGGCTGCTGGAGAAAGAATGCCTGACCCCGAGTCACTGCACCCGCTACGTCCCTTCCTGAAAAACTGGGTCTGGGAACACGGCCACATCGGTACTCGCTATCTCGATTGCAGCGATGGTGAGATCAAGTTCGACGATGGCAAGAAAGCGCGCTTCGCAGCTGAAAAAATCTTGTACGTATCGCTTGGCAATGATGCGGATGACAAGGCAGAGCGCGCCGGCCCGGCGATCCACGAAGAAAAGCTAGCGCGATTTTTGCGCGCCGCTCAGTCAGGCAGCCCGGAAGAAGCCGGCTCTGCCGCCGACGTGCAACGTGCGGCGCAGGATTGCGTGGAGCTGGGATTCGTGTGTGCCTATCAACATGACGCCGAACTTGCCCTCGCACGCTACGCTTTGGAGCCGATGTTCGAAGATGAAATCCGCGCCGCAGTCATCGCGGACATCAAGCGCAAGTACACGGCGCTGCGCGAGCAGCTCGCGCTGTATGACTTCACGGTATTTCACGGTTTGCCCACGCCGCTGTTGATCAACGAGGCACCCTTTGTCGACTGGCGTGTGCGTGCGCGCCCGGCACAGCCGTTCGTATCGCTGCCGCTTGCGCCCTACAGCCTCCTAGTGGGCACGCCATCGGGCAAGAAGAGTCGCGCCGGACCGGTGCAGTGGAAAAATGTCAGCGCCATGGGTCCATTCAAGGACCACAACGGCCATCTCGTGGAGAGCGCACGTTTGTGGCTGGTGGCGACTACTGATGAGCAACTCGCCGCGGTACAGAATCGATTTGCCCCGGCTGTGGCAGTTACGCCGGACTCTGCAAAACCTTGAACGTATCAGCTGAGGACTGCATCGCGAGCGCTAATCAGGCAATCCCGATGCGTTCCGCACCTTGCCGAAACAACGCCTCGGCGTCTGGCGAAAAACGGAACGCAGAGAGGAAATCATCGAGCCGATAGTGCGGGAGCGTCTTGCGAATTTGCGCAGTGAACGCGTTCGCCTCGTCGATTCGATTGGCGAGCGCGAGGCAATGCGCGGCAATCGCCAGGATGTGCGCGTGCGCATTAGGCCGGGCAGCAGCTTTGACGGCCCAGTCGGCGGCGTCATCGAGTTGGCCGAGGCGGAGCAGCGCCATGGCACGCGTTCCAAGCATGCCGAACAGCAGCGGGTCGAATGGGCTCAGATGACGTGAATGGTCCGACGATGCGATCGCCGCGCGCGGGTCACCCGACGTGGAATGGACAAAGGCGAGCGTGTAGTGGCCGAGCGCGAAATTCGGGCTCAGGTCCACCGCCGTCTCCAACTCGACCAAAGACTGATCCTGGCGGCCACGCAGCCATAGCGCGCGGCCCATCGCCCAGTGCGCGGCGGGATCCCGATCATCGGCGATCAGACTCTGGCCGGCGCTTTCAAAAGCGTTGTCGATTTGCTGTTCGCGCTCGGCCCAGCGCTGAAAGGCGTTCTGCCAGTGAGTGAACGACAAGCCAGCGTAGGCTCGTGCGAACGTGGGGTCGAGGTGCACCGCCTTCTGAAAGAAATGCGCGGCGCGGTCGTTGTCGACTTTATTGAATCGATACATGTGCCATAGGCCACGGTGATGCGCCTCCCATGCATTGAGTGAGTTCGGTGGTTTCAGGATTGCCCGGTTGCGTTCGACCGTTTCAATCTCGCTGGCAATCGAGGCAACGATCCGATTGCCGATCTCATTGAGCACCAGAAAAGCGTTGTCTAGATTTTCATCGAAAACTTCAGTCCAAACGATTCGTGCGGTGCGTGCTTCCGCGAGCTCGACCGAGACGATGATTCGGTTCTCCTCGCGCAGCAATGACCCGCCGGCAACGTAATCGACGTTGAGGGTCCGCTCGGCGGCTTCGGTACCGATACTTTTCTCGCTGAGCGCGAATACGGTGCCCTGCGCAATGACGAAAAGACTACGCAGTTTGGCAAGCCGCGTAATGACGTCGTGGGTGAGGCCGTCGGCAAACCCGCCCCCTGCATTGCCCACTGACCCGCGTGGGGTGTCGTGCTCGATGAAGGGCATCACCGCGATTGACGCACGGCGCGGTGTGAGCGCGCTGCCGCCGCCGTGCGCATCCAGCGCTGGAATCTCGTTCGAAGCAGGAGATGCTTGCGACAGCGCGCCCGCCGCGTGTTCCACCCGGCCCTGATGCCACATCTTGCGAATCGGTGCGCAGTCCAGCCCCTCGGCTTCGAACATTCGTTCGGTTGCGGCAAGGTGTTCATCGCCGTCGCGCAGGAGGCCACGTCGCGCGAGCCCGCCCAGCAGAAATTTGTGGGCTGTTTGGTCAAACGGAGCGAGCTCGAGCCACTTTTCCACGTAGCCGAACACTTCATTGGAGTTGTTTGGCAGTCGTATGACGAGATGCTCGAGCATCGCGGTGTGGCGCACGCGATATCGGCGCCGCTGCGCAGTAAGCCAGCTATTGAACTGAGCGTTGCGGTCGATCTCGAGTCCGTCCAGAAACTCGCCGACGAACAGTGTTGAAAGAGATCGCAGTCGCGCTTCATCAAGCGTCGCGATGCCCTCGGCCGTTGCGCGGTCGATGACTTCGACGTCCACAAAACAATCAGAAAGGTCGAGCGCGACCGCATCGCCAATGGTCTGAACTCTGCGTCGGCCAGACTCGTCGAGCAAGCTCCTTAGCTTGCTCAGGCACCAGCGAAGCTCTCCGCGCGGGTCGTTCGGCACGTCCCACAGCAGCGCGCAGAGTTGAGTGCGTCCAACGGCGCGCGGCGCCAGGGCTAGATAGGCGAAGAGAGCGCGTACCTTGCGCGATGCCGGCAGCGTCTGCGCCACGCCGTCACGGCTGACGCTGAGCGGGCCCAGCATCTGCACGTGCACGCCGCGCTGACCGCCACCGCCCGAATCCGAGGGCTTGCTTGCGGCCAATACAGTTTGAGCCGATTCCGATTGCGTTTCCACGCCGACTCCCACGCTCGCCCCCACGCACGATGTATAGCGTGGACGGCATTAGGCACACGAGGAGTTTGACATGAACGACACGCTGGCCACGCTGCGCCCAGCATCCAGTACTGCGCCACCCGATCTTGCTGCCGTCAAGGTGCGCCAGCAGGGCGCATGGTCGTCCGGCGACTACGCAGTCGTCGGCACGACGCTGCAGATCGTGGGCGAGGAATTATGTGAGGCGCTTGACATCCGCGCCGGGCAAACCGTGCTCGACGTCGCTGCCGGTAACGGCAATGCATCGCTGGCGGCGGCGCGGCGCTGGTGCCATGTCACCGCAACGGACTATGTGCCGGCGCTGCTGGAGCGTGCACGCGAACGCGCTGCCGCCGAACGCCTCGAGATCGAATTCCGCGAGGCCGACGCCGAAGCGCTGCCGTTTGCCAGCGGTCAGTTCGATGTCGTGATCTCCACCTTCGGCGTGATGTTCACCGCCGATCAGGACAAGGCGGCGGCTGAGCTGATGCGCGTCTGCAAATCTGGCGGCAAAATTGGTCTTGCCAACTGGACACCCGAGGGCTTCATCGGCCAGCTGTTCAAGACGATTGGCAAGCACCTGCCGCCGCCCGCCGGCGTCAAGTCGCCGGCACTT
Source organism: Burkholderiaceae bacterium (assembly GCA_013695705.1). Taxonomy (GTDB): domain Bacteria; phylum Pseudomonadota; class Gammaproteobacteria; order Burkholderiales; family Burkholderiaceae_F; genus JACCZX01. Next base: position 6,423 of record JACCZX010000001.1, read on the forward strand.
TGGGGAACGCGCACGCGACTCGCCGAGATGTTTGAACCGCGCGCTTCATCGATCCTGGCCGAGCCTAGAAATTTTGTTTTTCGTTATCGATCGCCCGCGCACTGGCTGCAAATTTTCAAGACTTACTACGGTCCGCTGCTCAAGGCATTTGCCGCTCTGGATCCGGCGGCGCAATCTGCACTGACCACCGATCTATTCGCGCTGATCCGCCAGTACAATCAGTCGGGTGACGACTCGATGGTCGTGCCCAGCGAGTATCTCGAGATCGTCATCACGCGCAAGCCCTAACGCAAATCCAGGAGAGCACGATGAGAAAAATACTAGTCACCCTATGCGCAACGCTGGCCCTTGGCAGCGTCGTGCCCGTGGTTCTCGCGCAGTCAGGCGCTCATACGGCGATGGCGAGCGACCACATGATGGTCACGCCGGACGAGTTCAAGTGGGTCGACATTCCGTCGCTGCCGCCCGGAGCGAAACTCGCTGTGATCGAAGGCCCGCTCAACCAGGCGGGACCGGTGACATTTCGCTTGAGACTTCCCGCGAATTATCAGATACCGGCGCACTGGCACCCCGCGATCGAGCACGTCACGGTGATCTCTGGCACGTTCAACATGGGCGCGGGGGACAAGCTTGATCGAGCCAAGACGAAGGCATTGACCGCCGGTAGCGTTGCCATCATGCAGCCGAAGACCACGCACTTCGCATGGAACCAAGAGGAAACAGTCGTTCAGGTTCACGGAATGGGACCGTGGGGAGTTACCTATGTGAATCAGGCAGACGATCCGCGAAAGCAGTAGCGCCTCGGCGTTACTTTACTGTGGCTGAAATCCACTCTTCCTGATGATCTGCGCCCACGTTTGCGAATACGCACGCTCACGAGTTGAGAGTTGCGACTGCGGCATGAACTGCACAGTCAGTCCCAAGCGCGTAAACCGATCGCGCACGTCGGGCTGCGCGATCACCTTCGACAGCGCTGCAGAAAACTGATCGAGCGCGGCCTGCGGAGTGCCGGCCGGCGCGAAGAAAGCGTAGTACGGGACGTCTTCGAATCCCGCGAGGCCGAGTTCCGCGAATGTCGGCACGTCGGGCAAAGCAGCTTGTCTTGCACCGCCGAGCACGGCGACAACGCGCAGTTTGCCGGCTGCATGATTTTCGATGAAATCCGGCACCGACCCTACGCCGGCGGGAATCTGATTGCTTAGCATGTCGCCGATCATGGGTGCGCTGCCGCGGTACGGAGCGGAAACGAGATCCAGGCCGTATTTGTCGCCGATAACTTTGACAAGAAACTCGGGCACCGACGCGGGCGCTGGAATGCCGATCGCGCTTTTGCTGCCGTGGCTTTTTACCCATGCAACATAGTCGTTGAAATTCTTTGCTGGGGTACCTGCGGACACAGCAAGTGCATTGACGAACGTCGCGAAGCCCGCCACCGGCACAAAGTCTTTCGCAGGATCGAAGCCCGGGTTCTTCATCACCAGCGGCAGGATCGAGATCGTGTGATCGTGCGAGATGAAAAATGTGCTGCCATCAGGCGCCGAACTTTTGAGCGCTTGCGCGGCGATCTGTCCACCGGCGCCGGGTCGATTCTCGACGATGACAGATGTGCCGAGCTCATCTTTCAGCTTTTCAGCGAGTGTGCGCGCAATGGCGTCGGTGCCGCCGCCCGGTGGGAAACCCACCAGAATTCGTATGGCTTTGTTCGGCTGCGCGAACGCGGACTGATTGACCGCAGCGAAAACAAAGCACGCGCCGGCAAGCAGCAGAACGGCGCGGGCAAATGTGCGCTTGTGCACGTTATTCACTCTTGATGTTTGCAGACTTGATCAGCTCGCCCCATTTCTTGCGTTCGACGGCCTCAGTATGTACGGCAGTTAGGCCGCGTCTATTATGTAGTCAAAGTTACGTGGGCGGACATGCCTGTTTACGAGCTGCTTCACGCGCGACGATCGCCAGCATGGCGATTCCGCTGAACAT
>JACCZX010000136.1 GCA_013695705.1 Burkholderiaceae bacterium
GCGGTCCGCCGTGCGCTTCATGTGCGCGACGTCGTCGGGATGCGGGCCGATCCCGCCCAGGATGCCGAACACACTTTGAATGAACAGCGGCGCCTTGACAGTGCCGCGATCGAAGAAGTGCTTCGCGGTATACAAGTGCCCGATGTCGTAGCACTCGATCTCAAAGCGCGTCGCGTTGTCGGCGCACGAGGTCAGGATGTGTTCGATGTCGCGAAACGTGTTCTTGAACACGCGGTCGAATGAGCCCTCCAGATACGGCCGCTCCCAGTCGAACTTAAAATCCTTGAAGCGCGCGAGCATCGGATACAGCCCGAAGTTCATCGAGCCCATGTTGAGCGATGCGACCTCGGGTTTCAGCTGCAATGCAGGCTGCAATCGCTCTTCGACCAACATGGTCGGTGCGCCGCCGGTCGTGAAGTTGATAACCACATCCGACCGGCGCGCGATGTCGGGGGCGAACTCGAGAAAATATTTCGGATCCTGAGTCGGCCGGCCATCGACCGGGTCGCGCGCGTGCAGATGAACGATTGCCGCGCCGGCCTCGGCGGCGGCGACCGCGGCATCTGCAATCTCCTTCGAAGTGATCGGCAGATGCGGCGACATCGACGGCGTATGGATCGCGCCGGTCACAGCGCACGTGATGATGACCTTGCGTGATGATTTGCTTGATTCGGCCATTTGTCCTCAGTCTTTCGATTCAATGTCGAGCTTGTGCCGTCGCAATGCCAGCAAGCGGCGGTCACGCCACGCGGTGCGCTGTTCGCGTTGCACGGCACTTAACGGCGCGCTCAGCGCGCCAGCGACGTGCGCTGCGGCTTGTCCTTCCCAAACCGACGGCAAAGCGGGATCGGCTGCGAGCCGGCGATAAAACCCGCTGTAGCGGGCACAGTAGTCAGCGACTCCGCCCGGCGCATTGAGCTCGATCGTCTCGAACGGCCCCATGAACGACCAGCGCAGGCCAAGGCCGTCGCGCACCGTCTTGTCGAGATCGTCCGGCGACACGACGCCGTCGGCGACCAGACGCATCGCTTCGGTCAGCAACGCGCCCTGCAGCCGGTTCAGGACAAACCCGTCGATCTCGCGCCGCACGATGATCGGCACCTGCCCGATCGATTCCATTGTCGTTCGCGCGCTGTTCAACGTGGCTTCGCTGGTCCACGGCGCGCCACACAACTCGACCACCGGCACCAGATGCGGAGGGTTGACCGGATGTGCGACCAGGCAGCGTGCACGTCCGACCAGATTGGCGGTGAAATGCGAGGCGATGATGGCCGAGGTGCTGCTGGCGATGATTGCATCGGGTGACGCGAGTCGGTCGAGGTCGGCGAATACGGTTCGCTTGATTGCGACATCTTCCGGAAGGTTTTCCTGCAGCCATATGGCATCACTCACGGTTTCGTTAAGCGTCGTGCAATACGTAATGCGTTCGACCGCCGTGCGCGCGTCTATGAGCAGCCCGGCCGCCTCCTGCTCCGAAAGCGCTTGCGCGATCAGCTGGCGCGCTGCCGAAAGCTGCGTCGGCACCGCATCGAAGAGTTTCACTTTCCAACCGGCGCGCGCGAACACCACCGCCCATGCGCGGCCGATCAACCCGGCGCCGACGATTGCCGCGATGTTTTTCTCTACATCCACAGCACCTGCCTCCGCAGTTCGAGATTTTCACGCAGCGCGGCGGCCGGCCCTTGATGCACGACGCTGCCGCGCTCGAGCACGTAGGCCCGATCCGCCAGCGCGAGCACGAGATCCAGATTGTGCTCGACGATCACGATCGCGAGCTCGGCACGCAATCGATCGAAGGCCGTGAAGAGCTCCTCGATCACCGTCGGCGCCAACCCCTCGAACGGCTCATCGAGCAGCAGCACGCGAACGTGGCCGGCCAACGCGCGCGCGACTGCCACCATCTGTTGCTCGCCGCCCGACAAGAAGTCCGCGGGCGTGTCGAGCCGCGCGGCGAGCTTTGGAAAGAACTCGATGATCTTGTCGTCGGACCACGCGACGCCTGCTCCCGCTCGTCGCTTGAGCCGCGCGAGCGCGAGGTTGTCACGCACGCTCATTCCGGCAAACAGCGCCCTGCCCTGCGGCACGTAGCCGACGCCGAGACGCGCGATCTGCCACGCCGGCAGCCGCGCCAGCGGCAGCTCACCAAGCGTGATGATTCCACTCGCGGGCGATACAGTGCCGATGATCGTCTTCAGCAGCGTCGACTTGCCGGCGCCGTTACGGCCGAGCAGCGCAACGATCTCGTGCTCGTGCACGGTCAGCGAGACATTCTTGATGATGTGGCTCTTGCCGTAGAACGCATCGATCGCATCGAGACCGAGCAGCACTGGCACGGCCGCGCGCTCGGCGCTGCCGCGCGCTGTCGCAGCCAGCGCCGCGGTGCCGGAGCCGATATAAATCTCGCGCACCGCTTGGCTGCCGCGTGCGTCGGCGGCGTTGCCTTCAAATAGAACCTTGCCATCGTTCATCACAGTCACGCGATCGGCGAGCGCGAATACCCGATCGATATCGTGCTCGACCAAGAGCACCGGCAGATCGGACGCGATGCGCTTGATCAGCTGCGCCACGCGCTCGCGCTCGGCTGCCGCGAGCCCTGCCAGCGGCTCGTCGAGCAGCAGCACGCGCGGCGCGCACGCGAGTGCGAGGCCCATGTCGAGCAGACGTTGACCGCCGTACGAAAGTGCACCGGCTTCGGCGCGCTCGATTCCGCTCAATCCGAGAAAGCGGATCAGTTGCGCCGTTTCCTGCATCACCGGTTGCACCGCGACCGTCGGTGTCCAACCGTTGAAGCGTCCGCGCGCGCGCGCCTGCACCGCGAGCCGCAGGTTCTCGTGCACGCTGAGCGCCGGAAAAAGGTTGGTGATCTGAAACGAACGTGCGATGCCCGCGGCAACGATTCGATGCGGAGCCGCGTGCGTGAGGTTGGTGCCCGCAAGCACGACAC
>JACCZX010000018.1 GCA_013695705.1 Burkholderiaceae bacterium
TTTGCGTCTGACCGGCAAATGGAAGGTGAGCCAGAACCGGCCGGAAAAGGATCGCCTGGGTGTGGCGCAGGGATTGTCGGAACAGGAGAACGGTTCGAACCATGCGATGGCGCAACTGGTGCGCCAAAAGAATAATGGCGGTTAAGAAAACTAACCGCCTTCTCGCTGCGACCTTACGACGGCCTGATCGGTAACCGCCGTTGCGACCTTATAACGGCCTGATCGTTAACCGCCGTTGGCAAACGCCTGCTTCAGTCGCTTACCCGCGTACGCCTGCGCTTCCTTGGCATCCTTGACGACTGCCGCGGCGCCGAAGAATTCGTGCGCCGTGCCGTCGAACACACGCCGCTCGGTTTTAACGCCGGCTTTTTTCAGGGCGCCCTCGAGTGTCTGACCATCGGTGCGCAGCGGATCGATTTGCGCATTGATGATCGTTACCGGCGGCAGACCTTTTAAGTTGGCGTTGACAAGGTCGACGCGCGGACTTTTAGCATCGTCCTCCTTGGCAAACACGTGCTTGACGAACCATTGAATCATCGTCTTGTTCAACGGCTTTGCACTGCTGCTGTCCACGTACGACTCGGTCGACAAATTGCCCGTCTGTCCAACCGGGTACACAGCAACGATGTGCAGCGGCGCCGTCAGTCCGGCATCGCGTGCCGCGACTGCGGTCGATATCGCCAGATTGCCACCCGCGCTTTCGCCCGCCAACGCCAGTCGCTTCGGATCGCCCTTGATCGACGCCGCGTTCGCTGCAGTCCACCGGTAAACCGCTAGCGCGTCGTCCCACGCTGCAGGAAACTTCGCCTCCGGAGCAAGACGGTAATCGGGCGAGATCACAATCGCATTGGCCTGCTTTGAGAGGCCACGCGCGCCGCCGTCGTACACGATGCGATCTGCAATGACCCAGCCGCCGCCGTGGAAATACACGATGACCGGGAACGGTCCAGCCCCGCTCGGCGTGTAGATGCGTGCGGGCAATGAGCCCGCGGCACCCGGGATTTGCCGATCCTCACTGGTCACGCCTGGGACAAGCGCTGTAGGCGCGGTGTCCTTACCCTGCTGTTTCAGCACCACCATGACCGCGTCGGTCGGCGTGGGCTGCTTGCGCGCCTCGGCGGGTTCAAGATTTTCGATCGGCTTACCGTTCAATCCAGCAAGCGCATCAAGAACCGCCTGCATGTCAGCATCCGCCTTGAACTTGCTGCCAGTGTTCTTCATCAGAGCCGGCGGCGTCATATCTTTAACCGGCTTGCCTTTATTCACCGCCTGCGCGGGCGTTCCAGCCAAAAGGGCTGCAAGCGCAATCACTCCGACTCCAATGAATCCCTGGTGTGTCACGAATTACCTCTTTGTTTGTAAATCAGAAAAACAATAAAGCGAAGAAAGAATTGCGTTTTAGCGTGCTACTCGCGGTCGGCGGTTTCTTCCGCCGCTATGTCCAACTCATCGACCAGCTGTGCTTTCCGCTCAGCCATCGTCGCGCCGAGCGTGGCAGTGTCGAGCCGCGCTTTCTTAAGCTTCGGAAACATCTCGTCTTCTTCTTCCTCGACGTGATGTTCGATCAGCTCGCCTAATACCTTGACCTTGGCGTCGTACAGATCATCATCCGGCGACATGTCATCGAGCTGCGCGATCAAATCCTTGGCGCTTGCATGCTCAACCACTGCCTCGTCAACCAGGTCTTCCTCATCCAGGATGTCGCGGGCGGCCGGATAAAAAATTTCCTCTTCAATCTGCGTATGGACGGTGAGCTCCGCGCATATGGTCGCGGCAAGAGCCTCTTTTTCGTTGTAAGTGCCCTCGTTCTCGACCAGCTTGTCGTAGTCCTTGAACAGCTTTTCGACTTTTCGGTGGTCAGCGAGCAGCAGTTCTATCGCGTCGGTTTTTCCTCCTGCAGGCGGTACTGCCGATGATGTCTTGGTAGTCATGTCGAGCGTCTCCGTGTGTGGTCGCTGATGCGCCATCTACGGCAAGGGCTGTGCCTGCCGCGCCCGCTGGCGGATGCCACAAGGTAAACCCTCAAATCAGCCGCCTTTCACCCGCGAAAATTGGAATGTCGAGTCGGCATTTATTGCGGCCTGGCGTTAACGGAATGAGGCAAAGATAACGTTACTGACATCGCTCACTCAATACGATGCACCCTGCCCCTACCTGGGCGGTCTACCGCGACGCGAAGACCGGCCAACTGATACGCAAATACATCCGGGTGGATGAAGCGAAGCGCTCGCAGGGCAAGGCAGAGGCCTCTAAAAGTAAACAGCCCTGAGCGGCCCTGGCTTCCCGTTTCACCTGAGCCATCCGTTCGATGACGCCCGACACCTGACGCGGCGCGAATACAACGCTCAATCGACGCGGAAACGGGCACTGCACTTGCCGAGTGCCGCCTCACCACAACAACATGAATGTTGCCAGAGACGTTGTGATGGTTAGAAGGATTGCATCAGCGCGCAAGCTGCCAAACATGAAAAAGTCCGGCGCGAGCCCGGGCCAGTCGGCATCGGAGCTCATCTCGGAAAGAATCGCTGAACTCGGAGATTGGCGCGGGGCAACCCTTAGCAGAATGCGCAAGCTCATCAAGGAAGCAGAACCGGACGTCGTCGAGGAGTGGAAGTGGATGGGCACTCCGGTTTGGTCGCACGACGGCATCATCTGCACTGGCGAGTCTTACAAGGATAAGGTGAAACTTACCTTCGCCAAGGGCGCATCTCTGAATGATCCAGCCCGTCTCTTCAACTCGAGTCTCGACGGAAACACGCGCCGCGCGATCGACATCCACGAAGCAGAAGACGTCGACGAGTCCGCCTTCAAGGCGCTCGTTCGCCAAGCGGTCGCCCTCAACAGTTCTGGCGTGTCAAAACCTAGGAAGAAAGCGAAGTCCCAAGTGGTACCCAAGCGCAGCATTTTGTAGTTCCTGTCCTCTGCTGGGATGGGGTTACCAGAAAGCGTCGTCTTCACGTTCACGCACATCCCGGCGACAGTAGTCAGCCATCTTGCGAACAAGATCCTCTGGCAGGGGCTTGTCGTAGGGAATCTGAACGGTGCCCTTGGTCGTCTTGTGCTTTTCCAGTTCCTTGCGAAACGCCTTTAACGTCGCCGCCGTTGGCGCGAAGTTGAGGTGTGCTTTGTGCGCGGAGAAAGCGAACAGAAATCGGGGCTCCACGAAGAAGGGGGTTCCCCACTTGATCGCCTCCTCGGCCTCCGGCGCGACGCTCTTGAGGATCGCGTATAGCCGGCGCAAATGCGGCTGGCCCTCGCGTGGGGCAGCCCGGATATAGCCGGCGATCGTAGTCGGACGCTTGCTTGCCATGTCATTTGCCTGAATAACGGACGCATGTTGACGCGCACATAACGTTTGAGTTCACCGGCGTCCGAGGACCACAGGCTGTAGCACGTGGGCTGGAGCGAAGGGTTGGAACGCGTGCGCATTAAAAGACGTCTGGCGGAGAGAGTGGGATTCAACCCACGGTAGGCTTTTGACCTACACACACTTCCAGGCGTGCGCCTTCGAACGCTCGCCACCTCTCCCTGTTGCGATAGCTTAGAGCGTCACCTTCAGTTGTTCCAGTATTGCCGGGTTTTCCAAAGTCGATACGTCCTGCGTAATGTGTTCGCCTTTGGCAATCGAACGCAACAGCCTGCGCATGATTTTTCCCGAGCGTGTCTTCGGCAGGTTGTCGCCAAAACGAATGTCCTTCGGCTTTGCGATGGCACCGATCCTTGCCGACCCAATCTCGCAACTGCTTGGCGATCAGTTGGCCTGCTGCGCCCTCGGGTCGAGCCTGCTTCAACACGACGAACGTGCAGATCGATTCACCGGTGACATCGTCGGGCAGCAAGCGAGCGCTGGTTCCGGACGACGTGCAGCGAGCGGTGACGGGGAATCGATCTGCGCGGCAGCCCCGTAGATGCGATGGCTCAGTCGCGAGCTATCTCGCCGCGCATGGCTGGCAGCGCGATCTGGCCGTGCTGTTCGACGCGGTCACCGACGAGGCAACAGTCGACGCGTTGGGCCGAGGCATCGAACCTTCGGTTACCTGCTCACACGCCTCGGCGGCAGGAGTCGAACGTGATACTCCGCTGCCGCGATGCGCAGGTGCTTGTGATCGACTTGCCTTATTTGAATAGCGGAGCAACCGAGCGGCTGTATCGAGTCGGCACCGTCAACTTCAGCGCGCTGCTGCACTACAACCGCAGTTACTTTTATGCGAGCGCCGTGGTCGAGCTGGCACGCGCGATCGCCGCCGCTGCGCGCTAGTCGGGGCGCTTGAAAAGTGGCTCGGCGGCGCGCAGCAGATCTTCGTCGAACTTGTAGCGCAGCCGCAAGAAGATGCCCTGCGCCGTGTATTCCGAGCCGGCCAGATCGCGATCGCGGAAGCCGGTGAAGTTGAAGCCGAGCGAAACGCGCAGATTCGTTTGCACGACGGCACCGAGCTCGAGGCCGAATGCGCCCTGTCGGCTCTTGCCCTCGCTACTGAACAGCATCGACGCCAGCAATCCAACGTCGAACCTTTCGGTCACGTCGTAAATCGCGCGCCCGCCAAGCAGGTACGCGCTGTAGCTCGGCACATCGACGCCACTGAACGCTTCATCGACGGATTTGGCCGCTGCGCGGCCGGTCAGCCACCATTCACGTGACGGATGCCAGTCGCCGATCACCGAAACGATATGCACATCGCGCTTGCTGGCGGCGTCGGGCGTGCCGACAATCGTGCTCGGCAATCCGCTTTCGTCGCGCTCGATCTTGAACTCGTACTTCATCAGCACGTTGCTGCGATTGCGAAGTGTGTCGCGATACGCGGCGCCAATCTGGAAACGATCCTGAAAGCGATGGCCGGTCGCCGCAAAATCGGAGAACAGCAAATAGTTGCGGGTCAGCAGGGTCCAGTCGCGATTCAGCTTGCGGGCGATAACTACCGTCGACAGCCACGAGTCTTGCTGCTCATCGATCGTCGGCGTAGAGTCAGCGTCGAACAGGCGCCGCCACTCGAGCCGCGCGAGTCCCTTCCACAACGGATCAGCCGTGTAGTCGACGCCACCGACCAACGCCACGGCTTCCTGCGCCGGCCCGTCGAGCACGCGCAGATACTCCGCGCCGGTAACGAAGCGCACCCCTTCGCGCCATTGCCACGTGTTGCGCAGTCCGCTGGCCAGCTGCGAGTCGCGCGCGACCAGCGGATCGCCGATCGCGTCGCGGATCCGATATTCGGAATAGAACTGCGTGCCGTTGTCGTACGTCGTGTCGGCGCCAAACACGAACCAGGTCGATCGATCGGCAGGGTTCAGCGAATAGCTCGATGCGAGTCCGCGCTGCGTTTCAAACCGCCCGTACAGCCGCGAGCGCTCCTGCATCTGATAACTGGCGCCGAGGGCAAGTCGCTTCTGATCGTCGCCGTCGACCGCGTGCTCAATTTCACCGGCAAGGGTCAGCGCATCGGTTGCGCGATATTGCGCACCCAGCTGCATCGTCGTGGCTTCGAGCGGCCGACCTGCACCGCTCGAAGGCGCGCCAGTGAGCGGCGCGAAGATCGCGGTACCGGTCGATGGGTTGAGCGCGTTGATACCGTTGCCGTAGAACCCGCCGGAGGGCGTTAGCGGTGAGGTGTTCGTTCCGATCGCGCTCGAAGGATTGCCGGCGAGGCCGACAGCGGGCGACACCGGTAAGCCGTTTTCATCGACGTGTTTTACCGCGACATCGAGCGTCAAGCGCTCGTTGATGCGAAACGCCGAGCCGAGCTGGGCGCCGGTGCGCGTGCCGCCGGCAACGCGGTCTTCGCTGCGCACGGCTTCGCCGAACAGCGTGACATTTTCGCTTAGCCGCCGTGTCGCGCGCGCGCCCGCATCGCCGCGCCCGCCGTCGAAGCTCGAGGCTGGATTGTTGAACTCGGCATCCGAGCGGCCGGCGTACAGCCGGGCCGTGTTGGTGCCGTCATCGTGATCGAGCGCGATGCGCACTGCATTGCCGGCCGCATCGCCCGAGATGCCTGCCAGTCCAGGCGTCAGCGTGGTGTTAACGCCGGTGCCGGTGTTATACGTGCCGTCGCTGCGTGCAACCTCGGCGATCAGTCGCGTGTTGCGTGCGATATGCATGCTCGCATTGACCGACATCAGCTTGTACGGCGCCAGCGGATTGCGATCGTCGACATACGAGCCGCCGACCTCGAACTTCGCATCTCCGATCGAACCGATGCGCCACTGCCCATCGACTCCGGCGACCCAGAACGGATCGCCGCCTTGGTCGACTTCGTAGCTGATGCGCAAGCTCTGCGGATTGCCGAGCTCGTCGCGCGACGGCAGCGGACGATTCAGCAGGATGCGTCCCGAGAACGGCTCGAACACGTAGTCGACCAACGGCGCGAGCGGTGTGACGCGCAAAAGGACCGATACGTTGTTGCGGTCGCGTACGATCACCTCGACTTTTTCGCTACCGATCAAGCCGCCGCTGTTGCGCACGGCGAACGGCCCCGACGTGCCATTGGCCGCGTACTCCTCGACCGACTGGCGCAGCGTGTCGCGCGCCGCGAACACGCTGCCATAGCCGCGCCCGTCTTCAAAATGCGCGCGCGCACCCGTCAACGTGCGGTTGTATTGACCGAGATCGCGCACCCGCACCGGCGCGATTGATTGGCCGCCTACCAGCGGAGAAAAACTGGCAGTGGTGACGAAGTCGCCGTACAACAGATAGTGCTTGTCCTTATCGATCCGCACATATAGCTTTGAAGCTGATTGCGCATCGAACGCCTTGATCGACGAGTCGCCGTAAACCGGGTACCAGACGTCGGGCAGCGTGTCGCGGAACAGGCGTTGATACGTATCCTTGTCGCTGTCGTAGGCCAGCGTCAGCAGCGCATCGCCGCGGATCTTGCCCTTCAGGAACAACGCAGCGCGTAAAGCGGCCGAGTTGCGATCGTTCGAGAATCGACGCGACCAGTTGCGAATCTCCTGCTCGAAGCCATCCTCGATGCGCACCGGGCGAATTTCGTCGCGGCTCTTGCTCGAAATTCCGATCGCGCCTTCGACCAGGCCAACCGCGAGCATGTCGCGCAATTCGGGCAGGAAGCTGACGACGCCGTCGGCCGTCGTGCGTCCGGCGGTGATTCGCAATTGCACGTCCTGCGGGCGTGCGGGCGCGAGCAGCCAGAACGTTGCGCGCCCGCCTTCGACGCGCAGTTGAACACCTGGAGTCTCGGGGTCGAGATCGCTCGTTGCATTGGCCAGCTCGATCTGCCCGGCCGATGTTTCGATCGTGATGACTGCGGCGGAAGTGAGCAATTCGCCGAGCGCGTCGCGCAGTTCGAGCGCGACTCCAAGGCGCGATACGCCGTCGGCAACGCCGGCGGCTCTTTCGACTTCAACGCGAATTTCGCCCACTTTGGCGTTGCCGGGCAGCGCGGGTGCAACGCGCGAGACCTGCGGTGCTGCGCCTGATAGCACGCCGTCGCGCAAGGTTTGACCTGTTGCGCTTTCAGATTGCGCGGTGGCGCCCGCGCTTACGGATACGAGCAGCACCGCTGTTGCGATCTGCAGGAGCTGCAAGTTAGCGCGCATCGCGGCCTCCCTGCGTCGGCGCGCTGCGGAATCGCAGTCGCTGGTCGGTCGGGGCCGTCGGCGGCGCCGTGCCGGCGGGCGCATTCACCTCGCCCTGGCCGCGCCGGGCCTTCACTTGCTCGAGTACCGGAGCCGAACACGTGCCCTCGATAAAGTCGGCGCGATGCAGCTCGCCGTTTTTCAGATCGACGAACAGCGAACCCGGATCGAGTGCGTTGCGATTGCTGGAGTCCGTCAGTCGCGAGCCGAGCGGCAACGTTGGCCGATCAACCTTCAGCACGTGCAGCTTCGGCTGCAAACCGCAGTAGCTGTACTTGCCTTCGCTGTCGGTCGTGAAAGACGTGCCGTCCTGCAGCCACAGGCGCACACCCGGAATGCCGAGCTCGCCTTCGTCCTGTACGCGATTGCCGTCGCAATCGACAAAGACCTTGCCCGCGATGCACGCTTCATGGCCGAATACACCGCCGGTGATGCGCACGCGAAAGCGCGCTTCATTCGAGCACTGCGCCGGTGTCGCGCGGCAATCGGTAATCGGCGTCGGCTTCGCTTGCGCGGTATTGATGCCGTCGCCCTGCTGGCTGCCGACGCCGACTCGCACGCGATAAGTCAGCGTGACGTCGCCGTTGGCCGGCACGGCGCCGATTGCAAACGTCAACGTCGGGCCCGGGGCCCCGCTCGGATCTGCGATCGTCGTGCGAACGCCGCCACGCTCGACCATTGCCGTGCCCGCGATATACCGGAAGCCGCGCGGCAAGCGGTCTTCAATGAACGCCGACGTTAGCGCCACCGGCG
>JACCZX010000020.1 GCA_013695705.1 Burkholderiaceae bacterium
TCGCCATCACCCCGACCGCTTCGTCCTGGTAGTGGTCAACCACGAATCCGCGTCTGGCGGCGATTGATAGAAACCACAGCATGTGGCAACTCGACAAGCTGGCGACGAAGGCCTCTTCCGGATCGACCGCTGCCTCTACCGACATCGGGACAGGGATGACGTGTGGAGAAGATGATGCAGGCACTTCGACACCACCATCGAAGTGCCAGCGATGACTACGACTGTAGCGGTTATCGGTAAAGGCTGCGCCGTCGCGACTCCAGACGACTACTGATTTGTACTCAGCCATGTAAGTGCACCTCGGTTAGGTCCAGCACGCAGTGCCGCAGGAGTGAGAAGCCATCACTGTAGTCCCGGCGTCTGCTCGATTGAAGAGCAGGATTCGGAGGTCCGCGCCGATCCGAACCGGCATATTCACCACGTCATATCCCCAGCCGGTCGATACGTCGCGACGCAACGCCTGCCTGGAAGGGCTGCAGGCAGCCGGTTCAGTTCAAACGCGGATGCGTCCTTCGCTGATACGCATCGCTGCGCCGCCAACGCGCACGGCCGTGACGCGGCCGGCGTGGCGATCGAGCGAAAGATGAATCTCGCTCGGCCGGCCCATCTCAATACCCTGGCGTATCAGCGCATCGAAGCGCCCGTCCGCGCGCAGAACGTGCTGCGACAGCCAACCGGCGAACGCCGCCGCAGCAGAGCCCGTTGCCGGATCTTCGGCAACGCCATGGCTAGGCGCGATCATGCGGGCGCGCCATTCCGTGTCGGTGACGCGCGCCACCGGGAACACATTCTGCGTCGCGTACGTGTGCAGCATTTCTCGCCACAGCGTCAGGTCGAGCTCCAAGCGCGACAGCGCCTCGACGCTCGCGAGTGGAATCACGAGGAACGGCAAGCCACATGACCAGCATCCGGCGAAATCGAGCACATCGGTGGCAGCGAGCTTCAACATCCGTGCCAGCGATGCGCGATCCGGCGCCGTCGGCTCCGACTCAGGAATGCGCGCCGCCGTCAGCGTGCAGGTGGCGATCGCGTCGCCGGTACGCTCGATGCGAACCGGCACCGGCCCGACACCTTCTTCGAACACGATCTCGTCTACGTGATCCGGCACGATGCCGAGGTCGGCCAGCAGGTAGGCGGTGCCCACCGTCGGATGTCCCGCGAACAGCAATTCCTCAGCAGGCGTGAAGATGCGCACGTGCGCGGTGTGCCGCGCATTTTGCGGCGGCAGCACGAAGGTCGTTTCCGAAAAATTGAACTCGCGCGCGATCGTCTGCATCTGATCGGACGACAGTCCGCGCGCATCCGGAAGCACCGCAAGCGGATTGCCGGCGAAGCGCTGCGTCGTGAAGACATCGAGCGTGTGAAACGCGTACTCCGTCATCGCATTGCCCCTCCCGGATTTCGCTGTGCAAGCACGCGGCCCGCAAACACCGTTACCGCCACGGCCGCCGCGAATAGCCATGTAGTTTCCGGCGCGACTTCTCCGAAGAAAAGTGTCGCGAAGCCGATCGTCAGAAATACCTGCAGCAACTGCACTTGTCCGACGCGCGCCACGCCGCCTAGCGCGAGCCCGCGATACCACGCGAAGAAGCCAAGCCACTGCGAGACAAAGGCCAAATAGGCAAAGCTCGCCGCGACCGGTGCGCTCCACGGCCACGGCTGCTGCCAGGCGAGCCACGCAACGGGCGCGAGCAGCACCGGCGCCGAACACACGAGCGCCCAGCAGATCACTTGTGCTCCGCCGATTTCGCGCGCCAGCCGCCCGCCTTCGGCGTAACCGAACGCGCCGAGTACGACGGCCGCCAGCAGCCACGCGTCGCCGACTGCAAGTCCGCCCGCGCCCTGCGTCAGCGCGAATGCGATCACGATCGCGCTGCCTGCAACTGCGCACCACCAGAACGCGCGCGAAAGCCGCTCGCCGCCCAGCCACGCTGCAAAGAGTGCAGTGGCAAGCGGCAGTATGCCGATCACGACCGCGCCATGCGACGCGGGCACGGTCTGCATGCCGATCGACGAGCACACCGGAAAGCCGACGACCACACCGAGCGACACGCGTGCGAGCGATGCCAATTGCGCGCGACACGGCCACGGCGAGCGAGTGGCCGCCAGCCACAGAGCCGCCGGCAACGCCGCCACGACCGCGCGCCCGAGGCCGATGAACCACGGATCGAGCTCGCG
>JACCZX010000037.1 GCA_013695705.1 Burkholderiaceae bacterium
ATTGCGGTGAGGCTGGTGCTTGCAGCGACAGCGAGTGCGCAACAGCTGATCTTCCATGCGGGTGTCTTCATCATTGAACTCCTCAAAGGTTAAGCGGCTGTTGCCGCGTCGTAGAGCAACTACGAAAACGTAAACAGCAATCGCCATACCTTTGAGTCAGTCTCGCGGCATCTTCTTTGCTAGGCGATTGCCCACGCGATTGCGTTGACTCATGCAGGTGCTCGGCGAAAACAGTGACGTTAGAAAGCCGTGATAAGTCCGTGATAACACCGTGACACTTGCGAGAGCAACAACGATCGTTAACGAACCAACACTCAGGAGCTATCGCTTATGAAACCCTTTTTCACCAGACTAAAGTTCGCCGGCGTTGTTGCGGTGAGCGCTGTTTTTCTATTGGTGGTTAGCTGCGGCGGAAGTGACGATGACGATGCACCAACACCGAATTTGGCTGCGCGCACCGTGTACACGATGACCAACGCAGCGACCGGTAACGAAGTCATCGCGTTTCGCCGCGCTGAAGATGGAACGCTGTCTCGTATCGCTGCTTATGCAACTGGAGGCAACGGCTTAGGGTCAACCGAAATTTCGCCGGCGACGCCGCAAGACGGTGTCGATGTACTCGCCTCGCAGGGGTCGTTGTTCTTCACGCCGAACAAGCGCGTGCTGCTTGCCGTGAACCCGGCAAGCCATAGCGTGTCGAGCTTTCTGGTTGCCGGCGACGGAACGCTGACGCGCGCCGACGTCAAGCCATCGGGCGGCAGACAACCGAACGCAATCGGTGCGCGCAACGATCTCGTTTACGTAGCCAATGTCGGCGATACGTCGAACAGTTTTGCATCGAACATCAGCGGTTTCACATTGGATGGCAACGGCGTTCTCACGCCGATCGCCGGCTCGACGCGTTCTTTGAGCACGCCGAACGCGCAACCTGCCAGCGTCGTTTTTCATCCCAACGGCAACCTGATCGCAGTGTCCGAGCTCACCGCCAATCGGATCAGCGTGTTTCCTGTGGGCGCCGGCGGCACGATCGGTGCGCCGGTTGTCAATGCGTCGGCGGGGCCGGGACCCTTTGGCTCGAGCTTTTTGTCCAACGGGCGGCTGTTCGTAACCGAAGCGCCGATGGGTGCATCGGGAGCGACGTCGTCGTACAACGTCAGCGCAAACGGAACACTGACGGCAATCAGCGGCTCGGTCGCCAATGGGCAGGTCGCGACGTGCTGGACGATCCCTACACCCGACGAGCGCACGCTTTTTGTGTCCAACACAGGCAACGGAACGGTGTCGTCCTACCGCATCAACACCGATGGCTCGTTAACGTTGCTGCAAGGTGTTGCCAGCCCGCTCGAAGGCCCGATGTCCGGCGCGGTCGACGGCGGCGTCAGCGAAGACGGTCGCTATCTGTACGTGATGAATAGCGGCCTCGGCTCGATCACCGCGCACCGTATCGAGAGCAATCAGAACCTCACGAAGATACAAACGCTAAGTGGACAAGGGATACCTGCGCTCGGCGGTGAAGGACTGCTTGTACGGTAGACAACTCCGGTTAACCAATCTGAAGCTCGGGCCCGTTCTGCAGAGCCCGAGCATTCAGCGCATTAGCACTTTAGTGAACGATCCGGTCGAACGTGAACTTGCCGTCTTTGAAGTCGACCGGAATCACGTCCTTCGGACCGAAGCGGCCCTCGAGCACCAGCTTGGCCACCGGATTTTCAATTTGCTGTTGAATCGCGCGCTTCAGCGGCCGCGCACCGTACAGCGGATCGAAGCCCGCCTTGCCGATCTCTGCCAGCGCTGCATCGCTGACGACGAGCTTCATCTCCTGCGCCGCCAGCCGCTGCTCGAGGCGAGTCAACTGGATACGTGCGATCGCCTGTATCTGCTCGGGGTCGAGTGCGTCGAACACGACGATCTCGTCGATGCGGTTGACGAACTCCGGCCGGAAATGTTTGCGCACTTCGGTCATCACGGCTTGTTTGATCAGCGCGGACGACTGCCCGGCCATGCGCTGGATGTCGTGTGAGCCCAGGTTCGACGTCATCACGATCACGGTGTTCTTGAAATCGACGGTGCGTCCCTGCCCGTCGGTCATGCGGCCGTCGTCGAGCACTTGCAACAGCACGTTGAAAACGTCCGGATGCGCTTTCTCGACTTCGTCGAACAGGATCACCGCGTACGGCTTGCGCCGCACCGCCTCGGTGAGCGCGCCGCCTTCGTCGTAACCGACGTAACCGGGTGGCGCCCCGATCATGCGCGCGACCGAGTGCTTTTCCATGTACTCGCTCATGTCGATGCGAATCAGCGCGTCTTCGGTGTCGAACAAAAACTCAGCGAGCGCACGGGTGAGCTCGGTCTTGCCGACCCCTGTGGGCCCCAGAAACAAGAATGAGCCGTACGGCCGATGGGGATCGGAAAGACCCGCGCGCGAGCGGCGAACTGCGTCCGATACCAAGCGAACTGCGTCGTCCTGTCCGACGACGCGCCGATGCAGAAACGATTCCATGGCGAGCAGCTTTTCGCGCTCGCCCTGCATCATCTTGCTGACCGGGATGCCAGTCGCGCGTGACACGACTTCGGCAATCTCCTCGGCGCCGACCTGCGTGCGTAGCAAGCGCGGTTTGTCGGCCGGCGCTTCCGACTGTTCGGCTTGCTTTAGTTGCTCCTCGAGTCTGCGCAGTTCAACATGCTGGATCTTGGCAGCCTCCTCGTACTTGCCGCTGCGATGCAGAGCCGGCAGCTGCGCCTTAAGCCTGTCGATTTCTTCCTTGATGTGCTGCACCCCCTGCACGGCGGATTTTTCGCTGCGCAGGATTTCGTCGAAGTCCGCGTATTCCTTTTCGAGCCGCCCGATTTCCTCGTGCAGCAACTGTGCACGCCGGAACGACGCGTCGTCCTTTTCCCTCTTCACCGCCTCGAGCTCGATCTTCAACTGGATCAATCGGCGCTCGAGTATGTCCATCACCTCGGGCTTCGAATCGATTTCCATCTTGATGCGCGCCGCGGCTTCGTCGATCAGGTCGATCGCCTTGTCGGGCAGGAAC
>JACCZX010000040.1 GCA_013695705.1 Burkholderiaceae bacterium
TTATCGGGAGCCCGGCGGCGCCAGCGGACATCGCTCGTTAATGGTGCTGATCGCCATTGCACTGGCCGCCGGAGTTGCATGGAGCCAGATGCATCAGTCGGTGATCAATCCGCTGATCGAGCGCGAATTGCCGGCGCCGACCGACGAGATACTGGTGTTGTCGATGACGATTGCTTCATTCGTCGCGCTCACTCTGGCGCTAGCTAATCGATTGCTCAAGCTCGGCCTGCTGTCGCGCCTGTCAGAACAGGTCACGTTCGTCTTGATCCCGCCGCTGGTGCTGATCTTTCTGGTCCTGGGAACGATTTTTCTGGGGATTGCCACACCGACCGAAGGCGGCGCGATGGGCGCGGTCGGCGCGCTGACGATGGCGGTATCACGCCGGCGGCTGACCTGGTCGCTGCTGAAGCAGGCGCTCGACAACACCACCAAGCTGTCGTGCTTCGTGATGTTCATTTTGATCGGCTCGACGGTGTTCAGCTTCACGTTCAACGCCGCCGAGGGGCATTTCTTCATAGAGTCGCTGTTTGCCAACGTGCCCGGAGGCGCGCTTGGCTTTCTGATCGTCGTCAATATCCTGGTATTTGTGCTGGGCTGCTTCATCGACTTCTTCGAAATCGCTTTCATCGTGATTCCGCTGCTGGCGCCGGTGGCCGACAAGTTGGGAATCGATCTGATCTGGTTCGGCGTCATCATCGCGATGAACCTGCAGACGTCGTTTCTAACGCCGCCGTTCGGCTTTGCATTGTTCTACCTGCGCAGCGTTGCCCCGCGCAGCGAATATGTCGATCGCATCACACGCGATCGTATCGGCGGCGTCAGTACGGTGCAGATCTACAAAGGCGCCATTGCGTTCATCGTGATCCAGCTAGCGATGTTGGTTGCCGTGATTGCGTACCCAGGCCTGGTATCGACCGGGCTTGGACCGAAGCAGACGTACGATCTGGACAAGATAAAGTTGGACGCACCCACGCGCAGCTACAGCGACGAAGGCAGAGGCGCTGCAACGCCCGGCTCGAACGAAGACATGGACGCGGTGTTGAGGGCACTGAAAAGCGAGGCGAAGAAGTAAAAAAGCCCGCGGAAACAACTTTCCGCGGGCCGCCAAATCGAAACAATTCCTACAATTTTTGTGCTTGCATGAAATCGTCAAACCCGGCTTCGGCAAACCTGAACCAGAGGTTCTGGTCGCGGCGGAAAGTGTTGTAGTCGTCGTAAATCTTCTTCCACGCAGCGTTCTTCGCATTGAGCTCTGCATACACATCCATCGCCGCCTTGAACGACGCATCCATCACGTCGCGCGGAAAGCGATGCAGCTTGGTGCCCTGCGCGACCAATTGCTTCAATGCCGCCGGGTTCTTTGCGTCGTACGAGGCCTGCATCACCACATGCGCGTGCGAGGCGCATGCCTCGACGACCGCCTTGTACTCGGGCGTCAGCGCGTCCCACGCCTTGGTGTTGACGTACAGATCGAGCTGCGGGCCGCCTTCCCACCATCCGGGGTAGTAATAGTTCGGCGCGACTTTATTGAAGCCGAGCTTCAGATCGTCGTACGGCCCGACCCATTCGGCGGCGTCGATCGTCCCTTTTTCAAGCGCGGCGTAGACCTCGCCGCCCGGAATGTTCTGCGGCACACTGCCGAGGCGCTCCAGCACTCTGCCGCCGAAGCCGCCAATGCGCATCTTGAGCCCCTTCATGTCGGCGACCGACTTGATTTCCTTGCGATACCAACCGCCCATTTGCGCGCCGGTATTGCCCATCGGAAAGTTGACGATGTTGTACGCGCGGTAAAACTCGCGAAACAGCTTCATCCCGTTGCCTTCGTACATCCAGGCTGTCATCTGACGCGAGTTCAAGCCGAACGGGATCGCGCAGTCGAGCGCGAACGTCTCGTCCTTGCCGAAGAAGTAGTAGGGCGCCGTATGCGCGCACTCCACCGTCGCTTGCTGCACGCCGTCGACCACGCCGAAGGCCGGCATCAACTCTCCGGCCGCATGCACGCTGATCTGAAAACGCCCGCCGGTCGCGGCCGACACTTGCTTTGAGAAAACTTCGGCAGCACCGTAGATCGTATCGAGCGCCTTCGGAAAGCTCGAAGCGAGCCGCCATCTGACTTGCGCTGCTTGCGCCTTGACGACCGCCGGAGCGGCGATTGTCGCGGCTACCGCCGCGCCCGCAGTTGCCTTCGTTAGAAATGAACGACGTTGCATGGTGTCTCCCGTCATGAGTTTTTTGGAGCGCGACGGACCTCAGCCACGCTTGCGCGCAGTGTAATCCGGACTTTACCGTTCACGACCCTCGGGAAAAACCAGCAGCGTTGCAACTACGAGCCACCGACCGTCATGCCGTCGATCAGTAAAGACCCGCTCACCTTGCTGCCGCGAATCACCTGATCGTTGCCCACGGCAACGATGTTGCGAAAAATGTCGCGCAGGTTGCCCGCCACGGTAATCTCCTCGACCGGATACTGAATTTCGCCTCCTTCGACCCAGAAACCGCTCGCGCCGCGCGAATAATCGCCACTGACGTAGTTGACGCCCTGGCCGATCAGATCAGTCACCAGCAGTCCGGTGTTCAGACGCCGCACCATTCCGGCGAGATCATCGCCGCGCCGCGTCGCGCTCGATCTGATTTCAAGGTTGTACGAACCCCCCGAGTTACCCGTCGATCGCATTCCGAGCTTGCGCGCCGAGTAGGTCGAGAGAAAGTAGCCGGTCAACACGCCGCGCGCCACAACATCGCGCTTGATTCCGCGCACGCCTTCTTCATCGAACGGGCTCGAGCCCGGCCCCTGCGGCAGGTACGGGTCTTCATGCAACGTTATGTGATCCGAAAAAACGGACTTTCCGAGGGAGTCGACCAGAAAGGACGCTTTGCGATACAGCGCACCGCCACTGGCGGCCTGAGCAAAGTTGCCCAGTAATCCACACGCCAGCGGCGCATCGAACAGCACCGGGCAATGCCGGGTCTTGAGTTGCCGCGCCGACAGGCGTGCCAACGCACGGCGCGCTGCATAGTCACCCACCGATTCGGGCGACGCCAACTCGTCAGCTACCCGCGATGACGAAAACCAATCGTCGCGCTGCATGCCCGCGCCATCGCGCGCGATCGGGGCGACCGATAGTGAATGCCGGGTGTAGGCGTAACCGCCGACAAATTGCTGAGTATTGGCGAGCACGAAATGCCCGGACGACGTGTAGACGTTGGCCCCTTCGGAATTGACGATCTGTGGGCTGACCGCGAAGGCCGCAGCCTCGCACCGTTGCGCGAGCTTGATCGCTTCGTTCGTTTCGATCACCCATGGATGAAACAGATCGAGATCGCGCGGTGAGCGCTGCAACGTGTCGGGCTCGGGCAGACCGGCAGAGTCATCATCGGCGGTGAAACGCGCAATGTTGTACGCAGCCTCGACCGCCTGCTGCAGTGCTGGCTTCGCGAAGTCTGAAGTCGACGCGTTGCCCCGCCGCTTGCCGATGTAAACCGTGATCCCAAGGCCTTTGTCGCGCGTGCGCTCGATGGTTTCAACCTTCTTCTTCCGCACTGATACCGAGAGCCCGCTCGATTCGCTGACCTCGCACGCGGCATCAGTCGCGCCGAGCGAGCGAGCGTGTTTCAAGGCGTCATGCGCAAGCTCGCGCAGGCGCTCGTCAGAAAGGGAAAAAGTAGTCACGTCGCTAGGTATCATAACCAACGATGATGAGTGCGATGGTGGACAGCGACGACCGACCCGGCGAACTCCCGATAAAGAGTCCGAGCAAGAGCGTGCTTCCCAGCAAAAGCGAGCTCAAGCGGCAAATGCACGCACTC
The DNA here is from genome assembly GCA_013695705.1 of Burkholderiaceae bacterium. GTDB lineage: Bacteria > Pseudomonadota > Gammaproteobacteria > Burkholderiales > Burkholderiaceae_F > JACCZX01. The sequence goes on from JACCZX010000040.1 coordinate 3,808, forward strand.
CAAAGGCTCGGTGCCCGATTGGTCGAGCTTAACCGCGACCAATTTGCGCGGCTTGATTTACCGGAAGAACTGCGCGAGGCGGTCGAGTTTGCCCACCGCGTCACTGCGCATGAAGCGCGGCGCCGCCACATGCAATACCTTGGCAAGCTGATGCGACGTGTCGATGCCGATGTCATACGCGCCGCACTCGATCGCGTGACCGGGGAGTCACGCACAGCAGTATCGTTAATGCACCGCGCTGAAAGTTGGCGTAACCGCCTGCTCGACGACGATCAGGCATTGACTGCATTCGTTGCCGAACACACCGATGCCGACGTGCAGTGGTTACGCAGCGCAATCCGCGCAGCGCGGCGCGAACGTGAGCTGCAGCAGCCGCCTAAACACGCACGCGAGCTGTATCGCCGCCTGCATCAACAACTGGAAGCGCGCTTCAACGACGACGAGCCACGCCGTGAACGCTGAACGAGCCTTTGCGAATCAGCTGATCGTCGGTCTGGTGTCGGTGTCCGATCGGGCTGCGCAGGGCGTGTATGTGGATCAGGGGTTGCCCGGACTCGAACAATGGCTCGCGCGTGCGCTGCGAACACCGTTTCAGTCGCACCGGCGCTTGATTGCCGATGATCGACCGACCATAGAGCAGACGCTGATCGAGCTGGTTGATGTGATCGGTTGCGACCTGGTGTTGACGACCGGCGGCACCGGCCCAGCACGGCGTGACGTCACTCCTGAAGCAACGCTTGCGGTGGCGACCCGGGTGATGCCTGGCTTCGGAGAACAGATGCGGCGCATTTCGCTCGAATTCGTGGCAACAGCGATCCTGTCGCGGCAGGTTGGAGTTTTGCGGGAAACCGAAAACCATGCGGCGCTGATATTGAACCTTCCGGGTCAACCGAAGGCGATCGCCGAAACGCTGGAAGGCTTGAAGACGCTCGCGGGCGAGGTCAAAGTGCACGGTATTTTTTCGGCGGTTCCCTATTGCATTGACTTGATCAACGGCCCTTATGTCGAAACCCACGATGCAGTAGTCAAAGCGTTCCGGCCGAAGTCGGCGCTAAGGTGAAGCCGTGAACACATTGCTCGAATGCGTTGAGCTACAAACCCACACCGAGCCGTCGGCGAGCGTGGTGTGGCTGCACGGCCTGGGTGCTGACGGCTACGATTTCGTGCCTGTCGTGCGCGAACTGCAAGCGCTTGGCGCGCCCGCCGCACGCTATGTGTTTCCACACGCGGCGACGATGCCGGTAACGATCAACGGCGGGGCGATGATGCGCGCCTGGTACGACATCGTCGGCGTCGATCTCGTCAGACGGGAGGATGAAAAAGGAATCCGCGCATCGCAGCTGCAGGTAGAGGCCTTGATTGCGCGCGAAGTCGAACGCGGCATCGCCAGATCACGCATCGTGCTGGCCGGTTTTTCGCAAGGCGGCGCAATTGCGCTGCAAACCGGCTTACGACAATCAGAGCCGCTGGCCGGAATCGTTGCGTTGTCGTGCTATCTGGCGCTGGCGAGCAGTTTTGAGCAGGAGCGGGTGGCCGCAAGCAGCGCGGTGCCGATCTTCATGGCGCACGGCACGTCGGACCCGATCGTGCCGCTAGCGCGCGCAGTGGCTTCGCGTGATGCGCTTGAGGCGGAAGGCCATCCGGTCGAGTGGCATCAATATGCGATGCCGCACTCGGTCAACGAAGAAGAGATTCGCGATCTTGCGGCGTTTCTAAAGCGCGTGATCGGATAACGCTAACGCTTATCGACGCTCAACCGTCCCGGGCCGAACGCCATCACCATTAACAGCCCGCCAATCAGTGCCAGATTCTTCATGAACTGAATCTGCTCCATCATTTTCTGTGCCTCTGGCAGCGCCCAGAAATTGTGAAAGAACATCGTGACAATGGCGGTGAATCCGGCGAGCAACAGCGCTGCCCAGCGTGCCTTCCAGCCGAATACCAGCATCAGTCCGGCGCCAAGCTCGATGACAATCGTCGCCACAGCGAACACCTGCGCTGCCGGAAAGCCTTTTGATGCAATCGCACCGATCAAACCCTCGAAGCCGTTGATTTTGCCGAAGCCTGATACCAGAAAAATCACTGCCAGCAGAATGCGGCCGATCAAGCTCAGAGCGTCAGAGGTCGCGTTCATCCTTACTCCTGTTTCAAAAGTTTAGAAGTCTCAAGGCAAATCAAATACCAAGACCTCGGCCTTATGACCATTCGTCAGTCCAATCATATCGGCATCCTGCAGCTTGGCCGCATCGCCGGTAAGAAGCCGCGTTCCGTCGACGTCAATCTCGCCGCGCGCGACGTGCACGTACGCGCGGCGCCCTGCCTGCAAATGGATCGACGCGCTTTCATCATCCGTAAATGTGCCGACATAGATGCGCGCGTCCTGGTGAATCGTTACCGATCCATCGGCACCGTCGGGTGACGCCACCAGGCGCAGGCGTCCCCGCTTGGCATCCGCATCGAACCGTTTTTCTTCGTAACTCGGCGCAATGCCGCGTACGTCGGGCTCGATCCAGATCTGCAGCAAGTGAGTGGGCTGCTGCGACTGATTGAACTCGGAATGCCGCACTCCCGTGCCGGCGCTCATCCGCTGCACGTCGCCGGGCCTGATCACCGCTGGCTCTGCGCCGTTGCCGATACTGTCTTTGTGCGCCAGTTCACCATCCAGCACGTAGGTGACGATCTCCATGTCGCGATGACTATGCGTGCCGAACCCCATGCCCGGCGCGATGACATCCTCGTTGATCACGCGCAGCGGACCGAACCCCAAGTGATCGGGATCGTGATAGTCGGCGAACGAGAAGCTGTGAAACGACTGCAGCCAGCCGCGATCGGCGTAGCCGCGTTCGTCACTGGGACGCAGGGTCAACATGTTGATAAGTCTACGCAACAGAACGAAGCGGCAAGCCGTTTCGTTCCTTTCTTGCATTTGGACTGCGCGCGCACGCGCGGCCGCTCCGAAGGGAGCGCGATAACTAATCGTTGCGAGTACACGTGCGACGGCAAAGCCGTCGCGTACACGAGCAACGCTTGCTGCTACGCATTGCGAGTGGCGCGCGGGACCAGCGGCGTGACGTTGTTCGGCAGGCCGACGCCGTGTGCGAATGCGAAGCGATTCTTGCCTTTCAGCTTGGCCTCGTACATCGCAAGATCGGCAAGCTGCAACAGCCGCTCCAGATCGCGCCCTTGTTCAGGCGCAAGTGCCACACCGATGCTGACCGAAACCGTCAGCGGCGGCAGACTGCCGGGTGCCTCACCCGGCAGCACGACCGGCTGCGACACGGCCTGCAACAACCGCAGTGAAATTTTTTCTACCTCGAGACGCGAGCCAACGTCGGGCGCCAGTACCGCGAACTCGTCGCCTCCTCGCCGCGCCACGGTGTCCTGCGGCCGCATCACGCGCGCCAGTCGTACCGCTATTTCGCGCAGCATCAGATCGCCAACATCGTGGCCGTACTGATCGTTGATGTCCTTGAATCCATCGAGATCAATCGCCAGCACCGCGCAGCTGACATTGCGCAACTCAGATGTCGCCAGTGCCGAGGCCGCGCGCTCGGCCAGCAAGCGGCGATTTGGAAGACCGGT
>JACCZX010000139.1 GCA_013695705.1 Burkholderiaceae bacterium
TCACGCGCCGCCGCCTCGATGCCGCGGCCGCGCCGCTTCACTTCGACGCGACGCACGGCCAGTGGCACCCCGCGACGCTCGCATTCCGCTTCGCAATGCGCCTGCCAGGCGTCGGCGTTGCGGCTCAGCCCATGATGTATGTGGATCGCGATCACGCGCCGAATGCCGGTGCCGCGTGTAGCCGCGAGGCGACTGAGCAATTCGAGCAGCGCCATCGAATCCCGCCCGCCGCTAAGCGCAAGTGCCACGGTTTGATTCGGCGTACGTCGCGTGGTCTTCGACTGGTGCCGCAGCGCCTGGCCATCGCCGGCAGCAGCCGCGGTAGGTGCCAGCGCAGCGCGAGCGACTGCTCCTCGAACCGTATCGAGCAATTGCTGCTCGAGTCGATCAGGTTTCTTCGGTCGTGCTCTTGAACTTGCCATATGCCAGCAGCCGCGCCTGGCGCGATGCCAGCAGGTCCTTGGTCTTCATACCCTGAAATTGACGCAGGCTGTCGGCCAACGCGCGCTTGAGCATCACGGCCATCTGCTTGGGATCGCGATGCGCGCCCCCCAGCGGCTCGGCGATGATCTTGTCGATCACGCCAAGTGCTTTCAATCGATGCGCGGTAAGACCGAGCGCTTCGGCAGCATCCGGCGCTTTATCCGCGCTCTTCCACAGGATTGATGCACAGCCCTCAGGCGAAATCACCGAATAGGTTGCATATTGCAGCATCAACACGGTGTCGGTCACAGCAATCGCGAGTGCACCGCCTGAGCCGCCTTCGCCGATGATCGTGGCGATCGTCGGAATCTTTAGTTGCGACATTTCCATCAGGTTGCGCCCGATCGCTTCCGACTGGCCGCGCTCCTCGGCGTCGATGCCGGGATACGCGCCCGGAGTGTCCACGAAGGTAAAAAGCGGCAGACCGAATTTTTCAGCCAGCTTCATCAACCGCAGCGCTTTGCGGTAGCCCTCGGGCTTGCTCATGCCGAAATTTCTCAGTGCGCGCTCTTTGGTGTCGCGTCCCTTTTGATGCCCGAGCACCATCACCGATTGCCCGTTGAAACGCGCAACACCGCCAACGATTGACAGATCATCCGAAAACGAGCGGTCGCCGTGCAGTTCGTGAAAATCGGTAAAGATGTCGCCGACGTAGTCGAGCGTGTACGGGCGTTGCGGATGGCGCGCAAGCTGCGAAACCTGCCACGGTGAGAGTCGCGCGTAGATCTCCTTGAGCAGCGCCTGGCTTTTTTTCTGCAGTTGATCGATTTCTTCCGAGATGTCGACCGCGGAGTCATCCTGCACGAAGCGCAGTTCGTCGATCTTCGCTTCGAGCTCTGCGATCGGCTGTTCGAAATCGAGGAAAGTTGTTTTCGCCATTCTTTCAATAAGTGACAGGAACGGGGTCAAGGCTACGCCACAGATACCAGGTCGCAACACTGCGCCACGGCGCCCACATTGCAGCAATCTCGTTGACGAGCGCTCGCCCGTCGCGACCAACTACCGGCGCGCCGTCAAGATAGTGGAGACTGACCGCTTTGAGCAAGCCTAAATCGTCGAGCGGCAACACATCGGGTCGCAGCAGGTTGAAGATCAGGAACATCTCGGCGGTCCAGCGGCCGATGCCGCGAATGTCGATCAGCTCCGCAATGATCTCTTCGTCACCCTGTTGGTCGAAAAGCGAGGGGTCAACCCGGCCGCTGACGAAATGCGCGGCCAGATCGCGGATGTATTCGACCTTGCGGTCCGATAGGCCACAGCGGCGCAGCGTGGTAGCGCGCCGTCTCAGAATGGCCTTCGGCGTCGTCTCACCGCACGCTGCGCAAAAACGCGTCCATATCGCCGCCGCGGCCCTGACCGAGATCTGCTGTCCGACGATCGACCGCACCAGCGTCACGAACGCGTCGCCGCGCGACTCCAACCTGCCACGCGGATGCGCGGCGATGATTGATCGCATCGTCGGATCTGCTGCCGAGAGCGCGCGCTTTGCCTTGGCCCAATACTTCGGAGTGACGCCCGGTATCCGCGCCGCTAGCGGCGGTGCCGGCGCGGCTACCGGCGCCGCCACGTGGTGCCGCCAGCGCCATCTTCGAGCACGATGCCCTTATCGAGCAGCGCTTTCCGAACTCGATCGGCCTCCTCGTAATTTTTCTCTTTTTTCGCCGTCGCACGGACCGAGATCAGCAGCTCGATGCCGGTGGTGTCGCTGTCATGGTCGCTACTGCTTCTGCGCAGAAACGTCGTTGGATCCTGCTGCAGCAAGTTCAAAATCCCCCCGAGCGCGCGCAGTTGTCCCGCCAGTTGCGGCGACCTGCTGCGGTTTATCTCGGTCGCGAGGTCGAACAGCGCCGCCAGCGCAACCGGCGTGTTGAAATCATCATTCATTGCATCGGAAAAACGCCGCGCGTGCGACTCATTCCAATCGAGCGGCGGCCGATCTTCAGCGCCGGTGTCGCGCAACGCTGTGTACAAACGGTTGAGCGCAATGCGCGCTTCTTCGATCAGTGATTCCGTCAGCGCAATCTGGCTTCGATAGTGCGGGCGAAGCAGAAAAAAGCGCAATACCTCGCCGTCGTACTTTTTGAGCGCGTCGCGAATCGTCCATGAGTTGCCAAGCGACTTTGACATTTTCTCATCGCCTACGCGCAACGCGCCGCAGTGCATCCAGACGTTGGCGAGCGGCACACCATTGGCGCCTTCGCTTTGTGCAATTTCGTTTTCGTGGTGCGGAAAAACCAAGTCCGGACCGCCACCGTGAATGTCGAAAGTCTTGCCCAGCGTTTCGCTCGCCATGGCCGAGCATTCGATTGCCCAGCCCGGCCGCCCGAGGCCCCAGTGCGACGGCCACTGCGGCTCAGCGGGTTTGGCGCTCTTCCAGAGCACGAAGTCGAGCGGGTCGCGTTTGCTGCGGTCGATTGCGACGCGCTCCCCGGCCCGCAGCTCATCGATCGATTTGCCAGAAAGCTTGCCGTAGTTCAAAAACTTGCGCACCGCGAAGTTGACGTCGCCCTGACCTGTTTCACCTGCGCTCCCATCGTCGGCTTGATACGCCAGCCCTTTTTGCTGCAACAGGTCAATCAAGTCGAGCATCTGCGGCACGTAATGCGTCGCGCGCGGCTCGCTATCGGGCACCAGCAGACCGAGCGCCGCAAAATCTTCATGCATGTATCCAATGAATCGGTCGGCCAGCGCACCGATCGTCTCGCCGTTCTCGGCGGCGCGCTTGATCATCTTGTCGTCGATATCGGTGATGTTGCGCACGTAGGTGACCCCGATTCCGAGCGTATGCAGCCAGCGCTGCACCATGTCGAACGCCATGAACAGGCGCGCGTGACCTAGATGGCAATAGTCGTAAACCGTCATGCCGCAGACATACAACCCGACGCGGCCGGGCTCGATCGGCCGCAACGGCTGCTTGCTGCGCGACAGCGTGTTGTAGATTTCTAGCGGCATGAGTAATCCGGAAAGGGCGCCCGATAGAGCGGGCGGTCGTAGGGCAGCAAGTGCAAAGAGTGCAGGTTCAACAGCGCAGCGCAGGCACAGGGTTCAACCAAAGAATCCGAATCGGGTAACCGATTAATGCGGCTGTAGAATCGTGCGCAGTATAGCGAGCACGAGTGCACTTCGAGCGCCGGTTCGCGCACTCAATTTCAATGCTCACCTACTTGCCGATCCAACTTGTGTTCGTTACCGCGCTGATGGTTTGTGGCGCTGTCCTCGCGCAGCCCGTGCTGCCTACAGTGGGTGACATTTCTGCGGATCCAGTTGAGCCGCGCGCGCTTGATGAGGTAAGAAAACTGATTGCGTCCGGCCGCAGTAAGCAGGCGCTGGTCCGGGCGGATCTGCATCTTCAAAAAAATCCGCGCGATGCGCAGATGCGTTTCGTGCGCGGCGTAATTTTGGCGGACATGAACGATAGCGAGGCCGCGCGGTCTGTTTTCCAACAATTGACCGAGGATTTTCCGGAGTTGCCCGAGCCCTACAACAACCTTGCCGTATTGCACGCCGCCGACGGACAGCTTGACCGCGCTCGCGCGGCACTTGAATCGGCATTGGTTGCAAGACCGGGTTACGCCACCGCGCACGAAAACCTGGGCGATGTTTATATGCAGATGGCGGCCGATGCCTATCAGCGCGCGTCGACCCTGCAGCCCACCAACCGCGCGCTATCGGGCAAGCTTGCACTGGCGCGCGAGATGGCGGCGAAGGCACGCGCGCGTTAATCAAGTCAATCGACGTTTGAACGGGGTCCCTATGAAACGAAGGCAACTCTTTGCTGCAACCGCTTGCATCGTCGCATTCTCAGCTCATGCACAGGTGCAAGCTCCCGCCCCGCGCGTTGCACTCGACACCAGCGAGGGCATGATCGTAATCGAGCTCGCGCCGCAGGCGGCGCCGAAAACCGTTGAAAACTTTCTCGCGTATGTGAACAGCGGGCACTACAACGGCACTGTTTTTCATCGCGTGATCCCGAGCTTCATGGTTCAGGGCGGCGGCTTCGGTCCTGATATGAAGGAAAAGCCGACGCGCGGTACGATTCCGCTAGAGAGCCAAAACGGTTTGAAGAATGCACGCGGCTCAGTAGCAATGGCGCGCCGCGCTGCGCCCAACTCGGCGAGCGCACAATTTTTTATCAACGTGGTCGATAACGAGCGCCTCGATTATCCCAATCCCGACGGCAATGGCTACGCC
>JACCZX010000060.1 GCA_013695705.1 Burkholderiaceae bacterium
ACGTAATGGCGGCCGCTCAGCGGCCGCCTGTAGCAGGGTCGATCTGATTAACGATGATATCGGCGTGCTAGCTTAGCTAAGCGCGCCGACGGAACACTCATTCAACCTCGCTGTAGGCATTGCTAGCACTGGGATTGATTGCGGCAGTCGCTGCAAACCCTGGCCCGCGTCCCGCCGCATTCTTCAAGATCCAGACTGCCGCGATAATGCTTGATGAACGAGCGAGCCGCCCGTGACGTCGTGCTGGTCCGCGCCATCGAAAGCGCCGACGTTGACCGCGCGATTCTTTCCAACGATGACCGTACGCACGCTACTCGGGCGGCGACCGAACTTGCACGATGGCGAGCGAGCGAACAGCGTCAGCCGTGGTCTGCTGAATTATTCGTTATCCAGCGCGCTGAATTGCTTGCCACCACGCTGACTCGCCGCTCCCCTGCAATTGCGCGCGCGGCGCGGGCGTTCGAGTGGCCCTCCTGGATCGGCGTTGCATTGCCCGCACTCGCGTTCACGCTCGGCGCATTGGTCGAGCACATCAGCGATCGGCAGCACGTCAACGTACTCGCGTTTCCGTTGCTGGTGATCGTGCTTTGGAACGTCGCAATTTACCTTCTGCTACTGCTGCGATTGGTAGCGCGCGCTGGCGGGGCGCGCTTCGATGTGCTCGATGTGCACGGCCCCCGCCGCTGGCTGGCAGCACTGCGGCGGCGCCCGCTGCCCAATGCGGCCGCTGAGTCGAGCCGGGCTTTCGTCGCACAGTGGGCCGCACTGGTGACGCCGCTGATGGCGGTGCGAGCGGCGCGTGTGCTGCACCTGGCGGCGGCGATGTTTGCGCTCGGGGCCATTACAGGACTTTACGTGCGCGGACTGATCTTCGAATATCGAGCCGGATGGGAAAGCACGTTTCTCGACGCGCCCGCGGTGCACGCGATCCTGTCATTTTTTCTGGCGCCGGCGGCACACCTGACCGGCGTTCCGTTGCCGACAGTCGACGAAATTGCATCGATTCGATTCACGGATGGTGCGCCGACAGGGAGCATCTCGAACGCGGCGCGCTGGATTCATCTGTACGCAGTGACCGTCGGCGCAATCGTCGTCGTTCCGCGCCTGGCGCTGGCGACGGTGGCCGCGTGGCAGGTGCGGCGGCGTTCGCATGCTTTTGTATTTGATATGAGCCAGCCTTACTTTCGCCGGCTGGCAGGCTCGTTTTCCGGCGGCCCCGCACGGATGCGCGTGATTCCGTACAGCTTCACCGTCGATGAAGCAGCGCTTACTGGCTTGCGCGTCATCGCTACAACTTTGCTCGGCGACGACGCCGAGGTCACGCTGCATGCGCCGGTAGCGTTCGGTGCCGAGGAGAGCGCTGCTCGGGGGCTGGCCGACGCCGATCAACACAAGCGCATCACGGTAGCGCTGTTTACCCTGACCGCAACACCGGAAAACGAAAACCATGGTGCTTTTTTGAAGGCACTGCGCGGCGCACTTTCATCGACACGGCTGATGGTGCTGGTCGACGAGTCGGGCTACAGGCGGCGACTCGGCGCACAGGCCGGCGCCGAGCAACGCCTCGCAGAACGGCGCGACGCGTGGCGGTATTTCTGTCAGGCAATCAGCATCGACGCGGCGTTCGCCGACCTCGTGTCTCCCAATATGGTCGAGATCGAGCGCGATTTTGAACATCTGCTGGCCGCTCCGGTATGAAAAAAGATTCGACCACGGTCGAGATCACGTTGATCTCGCACACCAACGCCGGCAAGACGACGCTGGCGCGCACGCTACTTGGGCGCGATATCGGCGAGGTCAGAGACGCGCCGCACGTTACCGAAACTGCCGAGGCGCACACGCTGCTGACAACCGACGACGGTGATCAGCTCCGTCTCTGGGACACGCCCGGGTTCGGCGACTCAGCGCGCCTGGTGCAGAGGCTGCGTTTGGCCGACAACCCGATCGGCTGGCTGCTACGGGAGATTTGGGACCGATATCGCGATCGGGCATTCTGGTGCAGCCAGCAGGCGGTGCGCGCGGCGCGCGATCACTCCGATGTCATTTTGTATCTGGTCAACGCCGCTGAAGATCCGCGCGACGCCGGCTACGTTGCGTTCGAAGCGCAGATATTGCGTTGGGTCGGCAAGCCAGTCGTAGTGCTGCTCAATCAGGTTGGACCACCCCGCCCGGCCGCTGAGGAACACGCCGAAGCGCAACGCTGGCGCGCACACCTGGAGTCGCTTGGCATCGCCAGCGAAGTCCTGGCGCTCGACGCATTTGCCCGCTGCTGGGTACAGGAGCGCGTGCTGCTCGATGCGGTCGGCCGCGGGCTGTCGGAAGCTAAACGCGCAGCTTATGCGCGTCTCGTTGGTACATGGGCCTCGCGCAACGTCGAGCGCTTTAACGCAGCAATGCGCATCATGGGCGAGCAGCTTTCACAGGCGGCTTGCGACTTCGAGCCGGTGGCGACGTCAGCGGTGGCAGCATCAACGATTCAAAAATTGATGGACTCGGTGAGAATCAAACGCGGCGCTTCCGACCAGACGCGCGAATCAGCGATGAAAATACTTGCCGAGCGTCTCGACACCCACATTCGTGGCGCGACCGACCGCTTGATTGAATTACATGGATTGGACGGCCGCGCGGCGGAGACCGTGCTGGCACGCATGCGCGACAACTTTGCAATCGCCGAACGCGTCGACGAAACGCGCTCGGCGCTTTTTGGCAGCGTCATCATGGGCGCGCTGACCGGTTTGAAAGCGGACGTCGCGGCGGGCGGCTTGACCTTTGGGGCAGGAATGTTGGTGGGAGGGGTCATTGGCGGGCTCACCGGCGCTGGTGTGGCGCGCGGGATGAACCGTATCGCCGGTGCCGATCAGCCGGAAGTGCGCTGGTCGGCCGAGTTTCTGAACGCGCTTGCGCGCTCGAGCGTGCTGCGCTATCTGGCCGTGGCGCACTTCGGCCGCGGTCGCGGCCGCTACGTTGAAGGCGAGGCGCCGGCGTTCTGGCGCAGCGAAGTCGAGCACCAATTCGCCGGCAACGCCGAAAAGTTTCGCGCGCTCTGGGATATAGCGCTACAGCCCGCAGCGTCGGTGACGCTCGCGCCCGAATTGGCATCCGCTCTCACACAAACGACGGTCGCGGTGCTGAATCAGCTTTATCCCGCATCCGTTCCTGGTGATCTGCTCGCTCAGCGAGTCGGTGCGTCGTAACGGGCAATCAGTGGCATGCGTTTTGCCTTTAATTCGGCCTCGGGATGGCCCGATACATGGAGATTTCTATGAACAAGGATCAGGTCAAGGGACGCACGAACACAGTAACCGGCAAGATCAAGGAAGCGGTTGGCAAAGCCACCGGTGACAAGGATCTGGAAGTAAAAGGCACGGCCGAAAAAACCGGCGGCAAGGTTCGCTCGACATACGGTGACGTCAAGAGCGACATTAAAAAAGCCACACGCTAGATTTCGCTGCGAACATGTTGAGTGCAAACGGCGCGGCATGACCGCGCCTTTTTTTGGTTACTCCGCCGACTGACGCGCGTCAGTAGAGGTAGTTGGTAGCACCTTGTGCCGCTCGCGGTCGTGCTCAAACATCTGCTGCTTGGACCGCTCCTGTATGTCGGTTTCTGCGGGCGGCATTTCCTGCTTGACCCGGCGGCTGAAAAACTGAAACAACATCAATGCGACGACGGTAACTGCAAGGGCACCACCAAACTGCAACGTCTGTACCGGCTCCTGCCACTGGATAAACCGCTCGAGAAAAGTTACCGCAAGTATCACGACGACGATGCGGATGACGCGATCTTCAAGGTCGTTGAGCGTATCAACTCCCAAAGCGATCGCAAGATTCAGCGGTGCAATAAACAGGCTGAAAAGCCCGACACCGATCAGAAAGAACACGACCGCTTCCAAAATTACGCTGACGGTTTTCAGGAACAAGATCGACAATTGCGGTGAGTCCACAGCGCCGGTGAACACGCCCGCCCACGCGTACCAGACAGCGGTAATCGCCTGCACTGCACCCAGCACGAACAACGAAAGCGCGGCCAGCAACACCGCCAGCACGGGAATCAACACCACCAGCCGTAGGCGCCCAATCAGGCGGCCGAGCAGAGCCAGCCGCGGGCCCGGCCCATCGGGTGGGCCGCGCTTGTCCACGTCTTCTTTGGATCCTTGCTTATTCATCGCCCGCGTCCCCAGCGGGGATACGGTAACGCCTTTAGAGACCTTTGGCTTGGTGGGCGTCGGCCCAGGCATGCAGCGCGATTCGCTCCAACTTGAGCAATGCCCGCGGTTGCCTCCCCACGCACCGCAAATACTGCGCTATGACCATGTGTTCGCGCGCGAGTTGCTGCAGCGGCATCGCCTGGCGCTGCGTAACATCGGCATACTGTTGATGGACGTGACTAAGACCACGGTTCGCGTATTCCAGCGCCCATCGGCCGTAGACGTGCGCAACAATCACCACCAGCGCGAGCGGAACGCTTGCCATTCCAAAGAGCGTCGAGCCGCCGGCATGGCCAATCTCGAACGCAGCGCCAACATCAGCAGCCCATGCGAGAAACATCCCGGTGCCGAAAAACAACGCGACGCGCGCCCGGCGTTCGAGTTCCCGCCAGCGCCCTGCATCAAGCCGCTGCAAGTGCCGCAACTCATCCAAGCGCGGGGGAAACGCGAGGACATCGATCCGCGGTCGATGAACCGCCGTAGCCATCTGTCCCATCTGTGCTAGATCGTTTCGAGCCAACCGATTCGACTGGGCGGCAGCAAAGCCGTTCGGCTCGGCACGATCTCAAAACGAAAATTTGTTAGGGGAAAACTCTGAACACGCGCAGCGATACCAGTGCCCGCGCTTTACACGCCTCACTCCACCGTGACCGACTTCGCGAGATTACGCGGCTTGTCGACGTCGGTGTTGCGGGCCAGCGCCGTGTGATACGCCAAAAGCTGCAGCGGCACGACGTGCAGGATCGGCGAAAGCGCGCCGTAATGCTCTGGCATGCGGATCACATGCATCCCCGGCGCCGGCTCGATGCGCGTGTCGGCATCGGCGAACGCATAAAGCTGCCCGCCGCGGGCGCGCACCTCCTGCATGTTCGATTTCAGCTTCTCGACCAGCGCGTCGTTCGGCGCCACGATGACCACCGGCATCTGATCGGTGACTAGCGCCAGCGGGCCATGCTTGAGCTCACCGGCAGGATAGGCCTCGGCGTGAATGTAGGTAATCTCCTTTAGCTTAAGCGCACCTTCGAGCGCCATTGGATAGTGCAGGCCGCGCCCGAGAAACAGCGCATGGTCCTTGTGCGCGAACTGCTGCGACCAAGCGATCACCTGCGGTTCGAGCGCCAGCACCGCTTGCAGCGCGGCAGGCAGGTGACGCAGCGCTCGGATATGTTTGCGCTCGGCCGCCTCGTCCAGCAACCCGCGCTGCTTGGCCAGCGTCAATGTCAACAAAAACAGCGCCACCAATTGCGTGGTGAACGCCTTGGTCGAAGCCACGCTGATCTCGACCCCGGCGCGCGTAATGAACTGCATCCTGGTTTCGCGCGCCATCGCGCTGGTCGCCACATTGAGGATGCCGAGCGTGCGCTTCATGCCAAGCGACTGCGCGTGCTTCAGCGCCGCCAGCGTGTCCGCCGTTTCGCCTGACTGGGACACGACGACCACCAGCGTGCGTGCATTCGGAACGCTGTCGCGATAGCGATATTCGCTCGAGATCTCGACCTGGGTTGGCACGCGGGCGATCGACTCGAGCCAGATTTTCGCGGCCAGCGCGGTGTGGTAACTGCCACCGCACGCCAGGATCAATACCGAATCGACTTCCGCAAAAACTGCGCTAGCACCATCGCCGAACTGCTCCGGGGTGATCGATTCGATGCTCTCGATCGTGTCGCTGATCGCGCGCGGCTGCTCGAAAATTTCTTTCTGCATGTAATGCTGATACGGGCCGAGCTCGGCGCCGCCGGCAGCCACTTTGACCGTATGCACTGCACGCTCTACTGCGACACCGGCAGCGTCAACGATTTGCACGCGCCTTAACTCGATGTCGACCACGTCGCCGTCTTCCAAATAAATGATCTGGTCAGTCGTGCCTGCTAGCGCCAGTGCATCCGACGCCAGAAAATTTTCGCCTTCACCCAGGCCGACCACCAGCGGCGAGCCATGCCGCGCGCCGACCAACCGCTGCGGCTCTGCTTTGTGCATCACCGCGATCGCGTACGCGCCAGTAAAGCGGCTGACTGCTCTGCGCACCGCTGTCAGCAGATCGCCGCGATAGAGCTGGTGAACCAAGTGTGCGATCACCTCGGTATCGGTGTCGGTAACGAACTCATAGCCGGCGCGCTTCAGCTCGGCGCGGATCGATTCGTAATTCTCGATAATTCCGTTGTGCACGACCGCGACTTCGTCGCGTGAAAAATGCGGGTGCGCATTGGCGGTCACTGGCGCACCGTGCGTCGCCCAGCGCGTGTGCGAAATGCCGATGCTGCCGCCGAGCGCCGACTGCTTGATTTGTGCCTGAAGCTCGGCCACACGCGCTGTACTGCGCGAGCGCGTCAGCACGCCATCGTGCAGCAACGCGACGCCGCACGAGTCATAGCCGCGATACTCGAGCCGGCGCAGTCCTTCGACCAGCACCGGCGTGATATCACGCAGTGCAACCGCGCCTACGATGCCGCACATCTCATACCTTCTTCTCTTTCTTGGGCCGCTTCCAGCCCTCTAAGGTCGCCTGCCTGGCGCGCGCCACCGTCAATTTTCCCTCGGGCGCGTTTCTCGAAATCGTCGAGCCGCCGGCAATCGTCGCGCCCGCGCCGATCGTGACAGGCGCTACCAGCACCGCATTGGAGCCGATTGACACATCATCACCAATGATGGTGCGGTGCTTACGCGCGCCGTCATAATTCGCGGTGATGGTACCCGCGCCGATGTTGACGTTGGCACCGATCGTCGCGTCACCGACGTAGGCCAGATGGTTTGCCTTCGAACCCCGCCCGAGGGTGCTTGCCTTGACTTCGACGAAGTTGCCAATGTGTACCGCGTCGCTCAATTCAGCGCCGGGACGCAGCCGCGCGTACGGTCCGATGCGCGCCTCGGCGCCGACAATCGCGCCCGTTAAATGCGAGAACGGCAACACCTCGGTCCTGGCGCCGATCGAACTGTCGCGCAACACGCAATACGCACCAATGCGAACGCCGTCGGCAAGACTCACGTGTCCCTCGAAAATGCATCCAACGTCGATCGACACGTCCGCGCCGACATCAAGCCGACCTCGAACGTCGATCCGTCCCGGATCTGCCAAGGTCGCGCCGCGTTCCATCAATTCATTTGCGGCACGCCGCTGCGCAATCCGCTCGACGGTCGCAAGCTCGCTCTTGCTGTTGACTCCAAGCATCTGCTCCGAATCCGCGCACTCGACAGCGACGACGCGGCAATGCTGTGCCACCGCCTGCGCGATGATGTCAGTCAGGTAATACTCACTTTGCGCGTTCTGATTCGACAGCGCGCCAAGCCAGGTTTTCAAGTTGCGCGTCGGCGCGATCAAAATGCCTGTGTTGACCTCGGTCAGTTGGCGCTCGGAATTGGTGGCATCGCGCTCCTCAACGATGCGCAACACGTTTCCGTGCCGGTCGCGTACCACGCGCCCATAGCCAGTTGGCTGCGACAACTGCACGGTCAAAAGTGCAACGTCGCCGTCAGCGGTCAGTAGTTGCTGCAGCGTCGACGAATGGATCAGCGGCACGTCGCCATAAAGAACCAAAGTGCGCATCGCATCATTCAACAACGGGGCGGCCTGCTGCACGGCGTGGCCGGTTCCGAGTTGCGGACTTTGCACGACAAAGCGCAAATCGCCCTGTCCAAGGAACGCTTCTTGCACTTTTTCCGCGCCGAAACCGACGACGATGACTATATTTACCGAAGCGTTCGCCACACCGTCTATCGTCGCGGCGCGCACGGCGTTGATGACATGTGCCAGCATTGGGGCACCGGCCACCGAGTGCAGCACCTTCGGCAGCGAATTGGGCGAAACCAAGCCCAAGCGCTTGCCCTGGCCGGCCGCAAGTATCACGATGTTCATGGTGGCTGGCGTCTTAGGTGTGGTGCGACGACAAAGTTACGAACAAATATCTGGAGGCTCAATTGCGCAACGATTCTAGTTCACCGATTGCGGACTTTCATGCCGCCGGTCGCCTGGTCCGCTTGGCCGCAGTCGCGCTGTTGACGATCGCTGTCGCGAGTTGCGCCGCCATGAAGCTCGGGTACAACAACGCCGACACCTTGGCGTTGTTTCAGCTCGACAGCTACCTCGGTTTGAATTCTGATCAGGAGCACACCGTCAAGGAGCGCATCAACCCGCTTCTTGCATGGCACCGGTCAACACAGCTGCGCGATTACGTCGCTTTCATCGACAAGGCACGCGCGAAGCTTGCCGGGCAAGTTACCGCCGCTGATGTGATGGAGTTCAATCAGCAACTCAATGTCCGCATGATGACCTTGGGAGAAAAAGCAGCGCCCGACATTGCGCATCTCGCTCTAACCCTGGCACCCGAGCAGATCGATCGTGCGGCGAAAAAGGTTGCCGGCGATGCCACCAAGGCGCGCCGTGAATTCGTGCGCGAAGAAAAAGGCACCGGCGCAGAGCGAGTAAAGAAATACGCGGAACGCTCGGAATCCTGGTTTGGCAGACTCACCGATGAGCAGAAGGAGATTATTCGCAGATCTTTGGCGAGCCGACCCGCTGACGCGACGTGGTGGATCGACGAACGCGAGCGCCGGCAGCGCGAGTTCATTGCACTGCTGCGCAAGATCCAGGCCGACCGCCCGAGCGAGGAAATCGCCACGCGCTGGCTGCGCGCGTACTTCACACAACTCAACGTCGCGCCGGACGCAGAACGCCGGGCACGTGCAGAATCGTATCGGCGCGGCAGCGCGGAGCTGACCGCTCAACTGATCAACCACGCGACACCCGAGCAGCGCGTTAACCTAGACAAAAAATTGAACGACTACGCGCAGGACTTTAAGTCGCTGGCGGGACAAAGCGGATAGCCGGCGCTAGGCAGTCCGTGCGATCCGATGATCGGGCGGCGACAATAGCGAGCCACCGAACATGCCGACGCCAGCCATTAAAAACCCGCCAAGCACCGGCGGAAATGCCTGCCCGAGCGGCGAGAATTCGAGCAGCGCCCACGTGCCCATGCCGAGCACGATGGAGCAAATCGCTCCCTGTGTCGTCGAGCGCTGCCAGTAAAGCCCGCACACCAGCGGCCAGAACGCGCCGACCACCGGGAATTGATACGCCTTGGATACCAGCTCGTAGATCGGCGTGCC
>JACCZX010000070.1 GCA_013695705.1 Burkholderiaceae bacterium
TGCATCCTGAAGCACACTTCTTTGGTAACAGTCAACCAGCAGTCGACGAATTGACAGCAATGCACCACAAGGCACACGAGAGTTGTTTCATCGCTAACTCGGTCAAAACGGATGTCCGATGTGAACCAGTTGGGATGCCGGCTTAACGCAGCGACGGCGCTTGAATAGCGAAGGACTTAGCAATCGCCCTGCAGACGCGCCAACGCTGGGCAGATGCGCACCAGCGTCTCGAGTTGAACGCCTTGCCTCAAGGTCGAGTAAGAGCGGGTTGCACGCAAACCAAGGCCCCGCGTTCGTCGCTTCAAATCCGAGAACTAGATTCCGGAGAAGCATGCAACTGCGCTGCTGGCTGACTTCCCTCGCAAGCCTTTTGACGCTGATCGCGTCTGATGTTCGCACAGAAGCGATAACCGATGCGCGCTACGCGGCGCCGGTAGATCGTTATGGGCATTTCGCTCTCGGCCGGCCACACGAATACGCACGCCTGACGGCAACCACAAACATCGGACGCAAGCTTGAGCTGCAGCTGCCGGACGACGAAGTATTCGAGGATCTTGCGCCGCGGGTCGTAAGGTTGGCGGCAGACGCGCCGCAAGAAATCCTTGTCATCATCAGTCGACGCAACAGCGGTTCGCGCCTCGTGCTGGTGCGGCTAAGCGACAATGGTCTCTCAATAAGCGCGCAATCTGCGGCGATCGGCACACCGATGCGCTGGTTGAATCCGGTGGGCGTGGCCGATCTCGACGGCGACGGGCGCGCTGAGATCGCCGCGGTGATCACTCCGCATATTGGCGGCACGCTGAAGGTGTATCGACGAAGTGGTGCAGAGTTGATCGAGGTGGCTGCGCTTGCGGGCTTTTCTAATCATGTTTACGGCTCAGGGGTACTGACTCTGTCGACGCCGGTGTCAATTGCTGGAGGCGTGTATCTGCTGGTGCCGGATGCGACGCGCCTGCATCTGCGAATCATCGCGCTGCGGGGCGGCCGGCTTATCGAAACGGGTCGGTGCCCGCTCTCAGCTCCGGTCACTGGCGCGATCGAGCTCGGTTCGGCAGGTGAGGTTTCGCTCGGCACGCACGTGGGCCGGCAGGTCGTCGTTCTAGGTAATTGCGTTAGGTGAACCGGCCTCACGAGCCTCGGCCGCGAGAATCGGAAGTGTTCGTCTAACGCGTGTATCTACGGAGGAGTTTCGTGAACTACCAATCGATCAATTTCAGGCAAAAGTTCGGACTGTTTGACGAGCAATGGCAGCCTAGGGTCGTCGCCGAGATGAATGACTATCAATTCAAGGTGGTGAAGTTGCAGGGCGACTTCATTTGGCACGACCACAAAGACACCGATGAGACATTCATCGTCGTGGAAGGTGCTTTGCGCATCGACTTTCGCGACGGTGCGGTTGACGTGTCGGCGGGCGAGATGTTCGTGGTTCCCAAAGGCGTCGAGCACAAGCCCTACGCAGAGCGCGAGGTCAAGCTACTGTTGATCGAGCCGCGCGGCGTGCTCAACACAGGGCACGAGGACAGTGAACGGACCGCTGCCAATGACGTCTGGATTTGAAGGGACGACACTCGCACTCCTTCGCGAGCTGCTGGCACCGCTGTTTCCGGGGCTGATCGGATTACAGCTGATCGAAGCGAGCGGCGAACGCGTCGTCGCCTCGCTCAAGGTGCGCCCCGACTTGTGCACGACCGGCGAGATCCTTCATGGCGGCGCGTTAATGGCTTTCGCCGATACGCTGGGCGCAGTCGGCACCTTCTTGAATCTCCCGAAGGGTGCTCGCACCGCAACCATCGAGTCCAGCACGAAATTCATTGGCGCCGCGTCGGTCGGCTCGACAGTCATCGGCGAATGCACCGCGTTTCATCGCGGCAGAACCACGATGGTGTGGCAAACGCTCGTAAGTCCGAGACCGGAAAGTTATACGGGGTGGTCACGCAAACGCAACTCGTCCGTTTCGGCGGCTGAAGAAAGCGTCACATGCTTGAAGTTTCGTGGTTGTTGTTCATCGCGGCGTCGCTGGTTTTGATCGTTACGCCTGGGCAAGACATGGTGCTGGTCATGTCGCGCTCGATTGCGCAGGGCGCGGCCGCCGGTGTCGCCACCGCCGCGGGTGTCAGCGTTGGCCTGGTGGGTCACACGATTCTCGCGACGGCCGGGCTGGGCGCCATTTTGCGCACATCGGAGTGGTTGTTCGTTGTACTGAAGCTTGCGGGTGCGGCCTACCTTATCTACCTAGGAATCGGGCAGCTGCGCACCAGGCGTACGGAGCTCGACGTTCGAGCGTCGTCA
>JACCZX010000073.1 GCA_013695705.1 Burkholderiaceae bacterium
GAGGAACGGAGCCGGGCCGGGGGCCGTTGAGCGAAAAACGCTTTAGCCTTTTTTCGCGCCGGCCTGGCGAGTACCGCAGTGGTTGCCACTTTAGTGGCCGACGCCTTTGGCGGCGCCGCTGCGCCAGCCGCTGCTGCACGACGAAGCACCGGAGGCACTAGGCTACAATCGCACGCTTTTCACGGCACGGCCATCCTTCCGTGTCCGCGTGTTGAGTTAATTGAAAGGGACACCATGTCTGTTGCAGATATCAACAAGCCGGAAATCGTCGCCAAGTATCAGCGGGCGCAAGCTGACACCGGATCGCCCGAAGTACAGATCGCGCTGCTCACCGCGCGCATCAACGAGCTTACCGATCACTTCAAAGCACACGTCAAAGATCACCACTCGCGCCGGGGACTGCTCAAAATGGTCAGCCGGCGCCGCAAGTTGCTCGATTATCTGAAAGGTAAGAATCCCGATGCGTATCGGGGATTGATCGAGAGTCTTGGGCTACGCAAGTAGTTGTGTCTCAATTGAATTATCCAAGCCTGCGCGGAACGGTCTGCGCGGGCTTTTTTGCGTTTGAGTTTTACGACCGAGCGCGGCAAAAACAAAGGAATAAGAATGTTCGAAAAAGTGTCGAAAAGTTTTTCGTACGGTGCGCACACGGTCACGTTGGAAACCGGCGAGATCGCTCGCCAGTCGGACGGCGCGGTACTGTGCTCAGTGGGAGATACGGTGATTCTGGCGACTGTCGTCGCGCGCAAGGAAGCGAAGGCAGGGCAGGACTTTTTTCCGCTGACGGTGGATTACGTCGAGAAAACCTACGCCGCGGGGCGTATCCCAGGCGGGTTTTTCAAACGCGAGGGCCGCCCTTCAGAAAAAGAGACGCTGACGTCGCGCTTGATCGATCGTCCACTGCGCCCGCTGTTTCCCGATGCCTTTTACAACGAAGTGCAAGTTGTGATTCACGTGTTGTCGGTCGACGCCGAGATCGATCCGGATATCCCGGCGCTGATCGGTGCATCGGCCGCGGTGTCACTTTCGGGCATTCCATTTAAGGGACCGATCGGCGCAGCGCGCGTGGGCTACGTCGATGGCCAGTATGTGATCAACCCGACGGCGGCCCAGCTCAAGACTTCGCAGCTCAACCTGGTGGTGGCGGGTACCGAGCGCGCGGTGTTGATGGTCGAGTCCGAGGCCGATCAGTTGCCCGAAGACGTGATGCTTGGCGCCGTCATGCACGGTCATCAGCAGATGCAGGCGGTGATCAATGCGATTCACGATCTGGTGCGCGACGCCGGCAAACCCACGTGGGAGTGGCAGCCGGCTGCGAAGAACGATGCACTTTTGTCGACTCTGACACAGAGTGCGGGCTCGGCGCTGCGCGAGGCATATCAGATGCGCAGCAAACAGGCGCGTTCGACTCGCATCAAGGAGATTTATTCGTCGAGTGCCGCCACGGTGGCAGCGAATAATGGGTCAAGCGGTCAACCCGCGGTCAGCAGCAATGAGATCAACAACATATTGTTCGACCTCGAAGCGAAGATCGTGCGCAACCAGATCCTGGACGGCGAGCCGCGCATCGACGGGCGCGACACGCGCACCGTGCGGCCGATCGAAATTCGGCTCGGTGTCTTGCCGCGTACGCACGGCTCTGCGTTGTTTACGCGCGGTGAGACGCAGGCGCTCGTGATCGCAACGCTCGGCACCAAGCAAGACGAGCAGATCATCGATGCGCTGCAGGGCGAATATCGCGAGCGCTTCATGCTTCACTACAACATGCCGCCATTTGCGACCGGCGAGACAGGCCGGGTGGGCTCGCCGAAACGGCGTGAAGTCGGCCATGGCCGGCTGGCAAAGCGCGCATTGGTTGCGTGCCTGCCGTCATACGAAGACTTTCAGTACTCACTGCGCGTCGTTTCGGAGATCACCGAATCGAACGGATCGTCGTCGATGGCGTCGGTGTGCGGAGGGTGTCTGGCACTAATGGACGCCGGGGTGCCGATGAAAGCGCACGTCGCCGGCATTGCGATGGGTCTGATCAAGGACGGCAACAAGTTCGCTGTGCTGACCGACATCCTGGGCGACGAAGACCATCTGGGCGACATGGACTTCAAGGTCGCAGGGACCGCCGCCGGCGTTACCGCGCTGCAGATGGACATCAAGATCGAAGGCATTACGCGCGAGATCATGCAGGTGGCGCTGGCGCAGGCCAAGGAAGCGCGCATGCACATCCTGCAGAAAATGCAGGATGCGATCGGCGCGTCGCGCGGCGAACTGTCGGCGTTTGCGCCACGCATGATCAAGATGAAGATCAATCCGGAAAAGATTCGCGACGTGATCGGCAAAGGCGGTGCGGTGATTCGTGCGCTGACCGAAGAGACCGGCACGCAGATCGACATCGAGGACGATGGCACGATCATCATCGCGAGCGTGGATCAGGAAAAGGGCCGCGAAGCGCAGCGTCGCATCGCGGAGTTGACGGCGGAGGTCGAAGTCGGCCGCGTCTATGACGGCACTGTGCTGCGCCTCCTAGATTTCGGCGCGATTGTGCAGATACTTCCGGGCAAGGATGGCTTGCTTCACATCTCGCAGATTGCCAACGAGCGCGTCAATGCGGTGGCCGACTATTTGAAAGAAGGCCAGGCGGTCAAGGTGAAGGTGATCGAGGCCGACGAGAAAGGTCGGGTGCGGTTATCGATGAAGGCGGTTGGCGGCGATGCACCGGCGGCCCAGCAGCAGCAGTAGCGGCTAACAGCGGCTGACGAGGCGCCGCGTCGGCGCCTTTGTCTTGTTATGCATTCACCTTCGATCGTTAGAGCATGTTTCACCGGGCTGATGATTTTCTTGTCAGCCAGCTCGATATCAGCGTCCGCGCAAACCGCAATGGTCACTGAACCCGACGATCCGTACCTTTGGCTTGAAGAAGTAGAAAGTGCGCGCGCACTCGAGTTTGCGGGCACGGCGGGCGCACGCACGAATGAAGAGCTGCGCAAGCGGCCAGAGTTCGCGCAGATTCGCGATGACGTACGAGAAGTGCTGGACTCGCGCGACCGCATCGCGCAAATTGCCGTGCACGGCGGCCATCTTTACAACTTCTGGCAGGACGCCGTCAATCCGCGTGGCCTCTGGCGCCGTACCACGTGGGCCGAATATCGCAAGCCGTTACCTGCGTGGGAGACAGTGCTCGATATCGACGCGCTGGCGCGCAGCGAAAAGGAAAATTGGGTATGGAAAAACGCGCAATGCCTGCCGCCGCACGGTGATCGCTGCCTTCTGATTTTATCGCGCGGCGGTGGCGATGCTGCAGTCGTGCGCGAGTTCGATCTGTTAATGCGCAGCTTCGTTACGGACGGCTTCAGCCTGCCCGAAGCAAAGTCGGAAGTAACCTGGCGCGACCGCGACACCGTATACGTTGCTACCGACTTCGGCGCCGGCAGCCTCACCGATAGCGGATACCCGCGCGTCGTTAAACGCTGGACCCGCAGTACGTCGCTGGCGCAAGCCGTTACGGTTTATGAGGGCCAACCCACAGATGTTGCCGTAGCGGCGTGGGTCGATCATGACATTAGCGACGGCACGACCCGGATCAGCGAGGGAGTTCGCCGTTCGATCGCGTTCTACGACGGTGAGACATTTATGCTGCGCGCCGGCACGCTGGTGCGACTCGCGCTGCCGAATGACGCGGCTCCTCAACTGGTAGGGCCGTGGCTCATAGTTCGGCTGCGCACGCCGTGGACGGTTGACGGCCGCACCTATGCCGGGGGTGCCTTGATCGCAACGCACGCGCAGGAATTCCTCGACGGCAAGCGGAGTTTTGAAATTCTTTTCGCGCCGACGCCGCGCACCGCCTTGCAAAGCTGGAGCGCGACTCGCAACACGATCGTGCTCGACGTGCTGGACAACGTGCGCAGCCGCATCTTGACGCTGAGTCCGGCGGGAGGCGGGTGGCACCAGCACGAGATCGTGTTGCCATCGCTCGGCGCCGCCAGCGCGCGTCCCGTGGATCGCTATGAATCTGATCAAGTGCTCATCACGTATCAGGATTTTTTGACGCCACCGACATTGTTCATGGCCGCCCCGCTAGAGCCCATTGAACGGCTCAAGTCAATGCCCGCATTCTTCAACACCTCCGCTATGACGGTGCAACAGCTGGAAGCGACGTCGCGCGATGGAACGCGAG
>JACCZX010000076.1 GCA_013695705.1 Burkholderiaceae bacterium
GTGCGTGGCTACGTCGAAGTGTTGCGCCATCTGCCGCGTCTGCTGCGCCTGCGTCGTGCGCTGCGAGAGCGCGTGATCGCGACCAGGCCGCAGGTTTTCGTCGGCGTCGACGCACCGGACTTCAACCTGGCGCTCGAAGAACAACTGCGCGGTCAGGGAGTTCGCACGGTGCACTTTGTCAGCCCGTCGATCTGGGCCTGGCGCGCCGAGCGCATCAAGCAGATCGCACGCGCGGTTGATCGCGTGCTGCTCGTCTTTCCGTTCGAGCAGAAGATTTATGACGATGCTGGAATACCAGCAAGCTACGTCGGCCATCCGCTCGCAAACATGATCCCGATGATCCCCGACGCCGTCGCCGCGCGCCAACGACTCGGTCTGCGAGCCGAGGGTGCGTTACTCGCCGTCTTGCTCGGTTCGCGTGTGGACGAGGTGCGCCATAACGGTCCGACCTTTATTGCCGCGATGGCGCTGATCGCAGCCGACCAGCCGTCGATGCGCTTCGTGATCCCCGTAGCAGATTTGACGCTACGCAGCGCCATCGAACAAATGATGGCGGCGCGTTCGGGAATTGCGACCAAGGTCGATATAGTCAGCGGTCGGTCGCACGATTGCCTCGAAGCGTCGGATGTCGTCCTGGTTGCAAGCGGCACCGCGACGCTCGAAGCCGCGCTGTTCAAGCGGCCAATGGTGGTCGCATACAAAATGTCACCGCTAACCGCGTGGCTCATGTGGCGCAAGGGTACGATTCCCTACGTCGGACTGCCTAACATCCTGGCCGAAGAATTGATCGTTCCCGAGTTGCTTCAGCACCACGCCACACCAGCCGCACTCGCGCGCGCGGTGCTTGATTGGCTGCACGACGATGCGCGCCGCGAACGCATCACAGCTCGCTTCACGGATATGCATCACTCGTTGCAGCGCGACACCGCACGGCTGGTGGCCGACGCCATATTCGAGGTGGCGCAATGAAAGTGCGCGTGTTCCGCATCACCCTGCGGCGCCGCAAGCCCTTCACCGGCGATCTGTTCGAACAGGCCGCGCTTGTCAGCGGTTTGATCTGCGGCATCGACGAGGCAGGGTGTGGTCCACTCGCTGGCCCAGTCGTAGCTGCCGCCGTCATCCTCGATCCGAAACACCGCATATACGGTCTGCGTGATTCCAAGGTGTTGAGGCCCGAGCGGCGCGAGCAACTTGCCAAGCGCATTCGCGAGCGCGCAATCGCGTGGGCAGTTGCCGAAGCGAGCGTCGATGAAATCGACACCATCAACATTCTGCAGGCACGATTACTCGCGATGCGGCGCGCAGTCGACGCCTTGAAAATCATGCCCGAATACGCATTGGTCGACGGCAATCAGATGCCGCGACTACCGTTTCCCGGCCGCGCCATCATCGCCGGCGATGCACTCGAGCCCGCGATCTCCGCTGCATCGATTCTCGCCAAAACCGCGCGCGATCGCATGATGCGCGCGTTCGATGCGGTACATCCCGGCTACGGCTTCGCGCAGCACATGGGCTACGGAACGCCGGAGCACTGCGAGCGCCTCAACGCGCTCGGCCCCTGCATTCTGCACCGACGCAGCTTCGCCCCCATCCGCATGCTCGTCGAAGATGCGCATCTCGTCGACTGACAATCCGATTTATAGGCGGTTGAAGCAGTTTGCGACATCGGCGCGTGCCTGCCGCGAAGCGCGGCGCACGTTGATCGAGGGTGTGCATTTGCTGCAGGCTGCGTTGGATACGAAAGTGCCGATCCACACTTTAGTTCTGCGTGGCGCAGAGCTGCCAAAGGAAGCGCATGACGTTTTGCAAGGCTTCGCTGGTCGAGCGAATGTGAAAACTATTGAGCTTGCGCCAAAGCTGTATGACGGCATCTCGCCCGTCGAACACGGCGTAGGAGCACTTGCCGAAATTGCGTACGCGACCCCGCCGTGGCCCGACCAGATCGTCGATGACGCGATATATCTCGACAACGTGCAGGATCCAGGCAACGTCGGCACGCTGCTACGCACCGCCGCCGCTGCAGGCGTACGCCACGCGATTACTGGACCGGGATGCGCGTTCCTC
>JACCZX010000107.1 GCA_013695705.1 Burkholderiaceae bacterium
CCGTCCGCTGCCGATAAACGTCGAGCCGGAATCGCCGTTCAACATTATCTACTCGTCGGGCACGACCGGCACGCCCAAAGGTGTCGTGCAGCCGCACGTGATGCGCTGGATGCACATGCTGCGCGGCACGCCCTACGGCTACGGGCCGGACGCGGTGACGGTGCTTGCGACGCCGCTGTACTCGAACACGACGCTGGTTGCGTTTTTTCCCGCACTTGGCTTGGGCGGTACTGTCGTGCTGATGGCCAAGTTCGATGCCGCTGCTTATCTGGCGCTGGCCGAGCGCTTCCGTGCCACGCACACGATGCTGGTGCCGGTGCAGTATCAGCGCATCATGGCGCTACCGGCGTTCAGCCGCCATGATCTGTCTTCGTTCCGCATGAAGTTCTCGACCAGTGCGCCGTTCATGGCGTCATTGAAAGCCGATGTGCTTGCGCGCTGGCCCGGAGGACTGATCGAGTTCTATGGCATGACCGAGGGCGGCGGCACCTGCATTCTCGAAGCGCACCGGCATCCCGACAAATTGCATACGGTGGGCCGGCCGGCGGAAGGCCATGACATCCGGCTGATCGACGATGACGGGCGCGCGGTCGCTGTGGGCGAAGCCGGTGAAGTCGTCGGCCACTCGCCGACCATGATGACCAGCTATTACAACCATCCAAAGCGGACGCGCGAAGCCGAGTGGTACGCGCCCGAGGGCAAGCGTTTTATTCGTACCGGCGATGTTGGCAGCTTCGACACCGACGGGTTCTTGACATTGTTTGATCGCAAGAAGGACATGATCATCTCCGGCGGCTTCAACATTTACTCGAGTGACCTTGAAGCGCAATTGTTCGAGCACGCCGCGGTCGGCGAGGCCGCGGTGGTCGGCGTGCCGTCGGCGCGGTGGGGTGAGACGCCGATAGCGTTCGTCGTGCGGCGCGCCGGAGAAAACATCTCTGCTGCCGATCTGCGCGCATGGATGAACGCCAGGGTCGGTAAGACGCAGCGGCTGGCCGATCTGATATGCATCGACGAATTGCCACGCAACGCACTCGGGAAGATACTGAAGCGCGAGTTGCGCGAGCGTTACCTGATCGAACACTCAAAAGATTTTCAGGAGGAGACATGGACAACTTAGAAGACATCAACCGCCGACGTTTCAACGGCGCGCTAATCGCCGGCGCCGCGACTCTGCTCGTGCCACGGGCCAGCGCTCAGGCGTGGCCATTGAAGCCGATCAGGGTGATCGTGCCTTACACGCCGGGCGGCTTCACCGATATCACTGCGCGGCTGGTGACGCAGAAGTTGCAGGAGCGCCTTGGCCAGTCGGTCGTGATCGACAACAAGCCGGGCGCAAACAGCATCATCGGCGTCGATCTCCTCGCCAAATCACCACCCGATGGCCATACGTTGGCGGTGGTGATCGCTGCCTATTCAGCCAACACCACGCTGTACCCAAAATTGCCGTATGACCCGAAGAAAGACCTCGCGGCGGTGTCGCTGATCGGGCTCTCTCCGCTCGTGGCCGCAGTGAACAACGACACGCCTTTCAAGAACGCGGGCGACCTGATCGACTATGCGCGCAAGAATCCGGGCAAAGTGAGCTACGGCTCCAGCGGCAACGGCTCGGCGGTCCACCTGACCACCGAATTGCTGAAGTCGATGACGCAAACGAGCATGGTGCACATCCCTTACAAGGGCGCGGCGCCAGCGCTGACGGACTTGATGGGCGGCCACATCCAGTTGTTCATGGACGCGGCCGTGGGTTTGATCAGTCCGGGCAAAGCCGGCAAGGTGCGACTGATCGGAGTTACGAGCGAAACACGGCTGGCCGCGCTGCCTGACGTGCCGACCTTTATCGAGCAGGGCATCAAAGGTTTCACTGGCAGTACGTGGGCCGGAATCCTGGCGCCGGCCGGCACGCCACCGGCTGTCATCAAGCGCATCGCGGACGAGGTCGCCGTGATCGTGAAGCTGCCCGACGTCAAGCAGAGGTTCGATGAGATGGGCACGATCCCAGTCGGCAGCACGCCAGCCGAGTTCGAGTCGTTTATCGGCAGTGAGACCGCCAAATGGGGCAAGGTGATCCGCGACGCGAAGATCACAGCCGAATGACGGGGCCGCGATGAATTGAGTTCACACCGCAAGAGAATGCGTTGAATTAGTGGAGAGGTGCTATTTATCTTCGAGCACATCTGCGCCCTTCGGCGCAGTGAATTGAAACGCATTCGCATCGAGCTTCGGATTGCGCTCGACCTTTGAAAAACTTAACTGCGTAAGCTGGCCGAAACCGTCAGCCAGCAACATTGCCTGCGGCAGCCCGTCGCGAAAGCCGATCTCGATGCGCTCGAACGTTGTGTCTTTCGCGCGCGGCCTGGCGATGATCCACTCGAGTCCGTCCCGCGCGCCACCATCGTTGATTTCGAATTCTTTTTCGAACTCGTTCGATCCGAACAGAATCGACGCCGGGCTCGACGGTAACGAGGCTTGCAGCTTCCTGATCGTCGCCTGGTTCAGATCCTTGTCGAACATCACCAGACGCTGGCCGTCGGCGACGATCAGCTGCTCATACGGCTTCTCGTAAGTCCAGCGAAACTTGCCGGGTCGCTGAAAAACAAATTGGCCGCTGGAGGCAGGGGGCGGCTTTGCCCCCTCGCGCGGCGCCACGCGCTGCGTGAACTCACCGCGCGCACTTTGTGTCTGCGTCAGAAAGCTGCGCAGTTGATCCAGTGCCGCGGCGTGAGCAGAGCCCGTAACAAAAAAAGCTGCGGCGAAGCTGGCAAGTAAAAATCTGAACATCCCATTCCTTTTCTTACGCAATCAGCTCTCGCGCGCCGGCACCAGGATCTCGCGATTGCCGTTGGTCTGCATCGCAGACACCATGCCCGCACGCTCCATGTCTTCCAGCAAACGCGCCGCCCGGTTGTAGCCGATGCGCAGGTGTCGCTGCACCAGCGAGATCGACGCGCGGCGATTCTTCAAAACGATCTCGACGGCCTGGTCGTATAACGGATCGGCTTCGTTTGCGTAGACACCGGTCTCGCCGCTTTCGTTCTTCTCGCCATTCGCTTCCGGTGCCTCGAGTAAACCCTCAACGTATTGTGGGGCGCCGCGCGACTTCAACACGTCGACTACGCGATGCACTTCTGCATCCGAGACAAACGCGCCGTGCACGCGAGTCGGCAACCCCGTGCCGGGGGCCAGATACAGCATGTCGCCCTGCCCGAGCAGCGACTCCGATCCCATCTGGTCGAGAATGGTGCGCGAATCGACGCGGCTCGAAACCTGATACGAAATTCGCGCCGGAATGTTGGCCTTGATCAATCCGGTGATCACGTCGACCGACGGTCTCTGCGTCGCAAGAATCAGATGCATCCCCGAAGCACGAGCCTTTTGCGCGATGCGCGCGATCAGCTCTTCGACTTTCTTGCTCGACACCATCATCAGGTCGGCCAGCTCGTCGATCACGACCACGATCATCGGCAGCGTGTCGAGCGGCTCGGGTTCGGTTGGAGTCAGCGAAAACGGATTGCCGATAAATTCGCCTTTAACGCGCGCGTCGGCAATCTTCTGGTTATAGCTCGTCAAACTGCGCACGCCGAGCTTGCTCATCAGTCGATAGCGTTTGTCCATCTCAGCCACACACCACTGCAAGGCGTTACCGGCTTCGCGCATGTCGGTAACCACCGGTGCCAACAAGTGCGGGATGCCTTCGTACACCGAGAGCTCGAGCATCTTGGGATCGATCAGGATCATCCGCACCTGCGATGGATCGGCCTTGTAAAGCACCGACAGGATCATCGCGTTGATACCGACCGATTTTCCGGAACCGGTGGTGCCCGCGACCAGTAGATGCGGCATGCGCGCAAGATCAACCACTACCGGCTTGCCAGCGATGTCCTTTCCGAGTCCTAGCGTCAGCAGCGAATGACTCTCGTTGTAGACGGCCGAGCCAAGAATTTCGGTCAGCTTGACCACCTGCCTGCGCGGATTGGGGAGCTCGAGCCCCATCACATTTTTACCGGGGATGGTTTCAACGACGCGAATCGAAACCAGCGATAGCGCGCGCGCAAGATCTTTTGCAAGATTGACGACCTGGCTGCCTTTGACGCCGACCGCGGGCTCGATCTCGTAGCGCGTTATCACCGGCCCAGGATAGGCAGCGACCACGGCCGCTTCGACGTTGAAGTCGCGCAGCTTTTTTTCGATCAGGCGCGAGGTGAACTCGAGAGTCTCGGTCGATATGGCCTCGACGTTGGGCGACGGCTCGTCGAGCAGATCGAGTGGCGGCAAACGGGCGTCGGCCATCTCGGCGAACAGCGGAACCTGCTTTTCCTTCTGCTTGCGCTCCGACGGCTTCACACTGGCCGACGCGCGTTCGATGTGCACCGGTGGCGCTTCATCGATGCGTTCGCGTTCATCGCTGAGTGCAGCTTCGCGTACTTTCGTGGCTGCTTCACCAATCGCGCGATCCTCGGCCTCTTCGCGCTTGCGTCGTGCGCGACGCGAAAATCCCTCGAGAAATCCACCGACACGCTCGGCAGTTGCAAGCCAGGAGAAATCGAGAAACAGCGACAAGCCGATTGCGATCGAGACCAGCATGACGACGGTGGCGCCGGTGAATCCGACGCCTGCTTGCCAGAACTGTGCAACGGCGCCGCCGACAACGCCGCCGGGCAAACCGGGTAAAGCAATGTTGTGAGTATGGAAACGCAGCGCCTCCAGACTCACTGCGCCCATTAGCAGCAACACGTAGCCGATGCCATGCGCGTAAAAAGGCAGATCGTCGTTTAGCGGATCGCCATGTGCGCTGCGATGCAGCTTGCGAAAACCGCGCACCACCGTGATCGCTACGCCGAACACCAGCAGGTACGCCGACAGACCGAATAGCAACAGCGCAATATCTGCCACCCATGCGCCGAAACGTCCCGCGATGTTTTCGACGCCGGCGCCGCTCGCGGTGTGAGAAAACGCGGGATCGTTCGAGCTGAAGCTTGCAAGCATCGCAAACAGCGCCACCGCGGCGACCGCGCCGACGATCCAGCCCGCCTCGGCCAGCAATCGCCCCAATCGGTCAGTACCCTCGACCGCTGACTCCGACCCTCGCGAGCGGACCCACGCGCCGTCCGCCGTGCGTTGCACGCTGCTACCCGCCCGTCCCTTCGCCGCCGCCATGGCGGTAAGTATAAGGAGCGGCAAGGCCCAAATTCGTCGCGACCTGCCGGGTTTGGCGCCGCCGCGCAAGGCCTTCGCGTTTGACCAAAGGTGCGGTCGATTACGTTTTGAAACCGGTGACGCCGTCACGCTTGTTCACGGCGGTTTCGCGCGTCAAGCAGCGGTTGGGTACGCCGCCGGCACGTCTCGACTCGACCCTCGCGCAGATCGCTGCCAACGGCGCCGGCCCTACGAAACAGTATCTGCGCTGGATCAACGCATCGGTTGGGCAGAACCTGAAGTTGATCACTGTCGACGAGGTTGCCTATTTTCAGGCGGACAACAAATACACGCGCGTAGTCACCGGCGACGGTGAGGCGCTGATCCGTAAACCGTTGAAGGAGCTGGTGGGAGAGCTCGACCCGAATCAGTGCTGGCAGATTCATCGCTCGACACTGGT
>JACCZX010000119.1 GCA_013695705.1 Burkholderiaceae bacterium
ACTGTATCGACGCCGACCTCGAGCGCGGCCAAGGCGATGATCGACGGCGTACCGACGGCGTAGCGATCGATCGAAGCAGCCGGACGATAACAATCATGAAATTCAAAGGGTGAGTGGTGCCCGAGCCAGCCTGCAAGCGGTTGCGCGTAGACGTCATCGCTGATCGCCGATAGATGCCGGCTTGCAACAAACACAAACGCCGGTGCGCCCGGTCCACCGTTCAAATACTTGTAACCGCATCCGATCGCGAAATCAACGCCGCACGCATTTAGCTCGACCGGCACTGCGCCGGCCGAGTGCGACAGATCCCACACCACCAGCGCGCCGGCGCCATGCGCACGCTGCGTCAGCGTCGCCATCTCGTGCATTGAACCGGTCTTGAAATTGACGTGCGTCAGCATCACCACCGCCGTGCGTTCGTCGATCGCACCCACGACGTCGTCGACTTCGACCAGCTGCAGCTGATGACCGTGACCAAGCAGGTCGATCAGGCCCTCGGCGATGTACAAATCGGTCGGAAAGTTCGCTTGTTCCGACACGATGATTTTGCGTGATGACGAGCGCTGCAGGCGCAGCGCGGTCGCGAGCACTTTGAACAAATTGACCGAGGTCGAGTCGGCGCACAACACTTCGTTTGGCTCCGCACCGATCAACTGCGCGATCTTTCCGCCGACGCGCCGCGGCAGATCGACCCAATGGGCTGAGTTCCACGACCGAATCAAACCGTCGCCCCATTGTTGCTCGATCACTTCGTTCACACGCGCGCTGGTGGCGCGCGGCAATGCGCCGAGCGAATTGCCATCGAGATAGATCACGTCGGGCGGCAGCGCGAATTGGCTGCGATGCCAGGCAAGGGGATCTTGCGCGTCGAGTGCCGCGCACTGCTCGCGCGTCATGCCAGCTCGCGCAACACTGCGCGTACCGGGCTGGCGTCGCAGCCGGCGATCTTCAACGGCAGCGCAATCAACTCGTAGTCGCCCTCGGGCACCTCGTCGAGCACGATGCCCTCGAGAATTGCCATTCGATGCGCACGCACGCGCTGATGCGACTCAAGCGATTTGCTTTGCTCGGGATCAAGCGACGGTGTATCGATTCCGATCAGCCGGACGCCGTGCTGGTGCAGCAGATCGATTGTGTCAGGCGCGATCGCGGTGAAGTGTGGGTCCCAGATTGTCACCGGCGCGGTGCGATAGGTTCGCAGCAGCACGCGCTCTGGAATATCGTGCAGGCGCTGCTCGACATGCCGCGGCTCGATCAACTCCCCCGAATCGAGCGCATGGATGACACGGCATGGCCCGAGGTAGACGTCGAGCGGAACTTCCGCGATCGATTTGCCGCTGGCGTCGTAGTGCAACGGCGCGTCCGTGTGGCTGCCCGTGTGAGGCGACAGAGTGATCTCCGACACGTTGACCGGGCAATCGCTCGCGAGCGTCCAAGTCCAGCGCTGCGAGAAATGGGTGTCACCTGGAAACACCGGAAAGCCGGGCCCAATGGCGGGCGAGATGTCCCAGAGTCGCTTCATGGCGCAGGATTCTAGGCGCGCGCTTATATTCTTCTCAATGCGCATAGACATCATCGGTGGCGGACCGGCGGGACTCTTCTTTGCGATTCTCGCGAAGAAGAGTCTTCCTGCGGCAATGGTCGACGTCGTCGAGCGCAATGCGGCTGATGACACCTTCGGCTTCGGCATCGTGCTGTCGGACGAAACGCTGCACAACCTGCAAGTCGCGGACGAGCCGGTCTACCGCGACATCGCAGCGAACTTCGCCTACTGGGACGACATCTTCGTGCACTTCCGCGGGGATGTAATTCGATCGTCGGGGCATGGATTTTCGGGCATCAAGCGCATCACGCTGCTGCACATCCTGCAGCGGCGCGCGCAGCAATTGGGTGTTCGCGTGCGTTATGAAACGGAAGATGCGGGTATCGAAGCACATCGCGGCGCGCAGCTGATTGTTGCTGCAGACGGCGCCAACTCCGCCATCCGCGAGCAGCGCAAAGAGCATTTCGCGCCGGCGATCGATGTGCGCAGCAATCGATTCGTCTGGCTCGGCGCCAACCTCTCTCTGCCCGGGTTTACCTACAGTTTTCGCGAGAACGAACACGGGTTGTGGAATATGCACGCCTACATGTACGCGCCCGGCGAAAGCACGATCGTGATCGAGACAACGGACGATTCGTGGCGTCGCTCGGGTCTTGTCGTCGACGACGAGCAAGCAACTGCTGCGTACGTCGAGCGCCTGTTTGCGCCAGAGCTGCAAGGCGCTCGCGTGCTGACCAACCGATCATTGTGGCGGCAGTTTCCAACGATTGCGCTGGCGACCTGGCATGGAGAAGAAGCCGGCGCGCACCTGGTACTGGTGGGCGACGCCGCGCACACGGCGCACTATGCGATCGGCTCCGGTACCAAACTTGCGCTTGAAGATGCGATCGCACTGCATCGAGCGCTGATTGACGCGCCCGATGACATCGGTCAGGCCCTTGCGAACTACGAGACTTTGCGCCGGGATGAAGTAGGGCGCATCCAGCACTCGGCAAACGTGTCTCTGGCGTGGTTCGAAAACGTACGCCGCTTCTGGAAACTCGAACCATGGCAGTTCAACGTCAGCCTGCTGACGCGCAGCAAGCAGATTACCTACGAAAATTTGAAAGTGCGCGATGCCGCGCTGGTCGCGACTGTCACCGAGCACTGGAATCGGCGTGAGGCCGGGCAATTGAAGGTTCAACCGCCCGTTGATCTGCGTACGCCACCGATGTTTGCGCCTTTGCGTTTGCGTGATCTGTGGCTAGCCAATCGCGTCGTGGTGTCCCCGATGGCGCAGTACTCGGCAATTAACGGCACGCCGAATGATTGGCACTTTGCACACTACGCCGAGCGTGCCAAGGGCGGCGCAGGTCTGCTGTTCGTTGAGATGACGTGCGTGTCTGCGCACGGCCGCATCACTCCGGGCTGCACCGGCTTGTACGCGGACGAGCACGTCGGTGCGTGGCAGCGCATCGTGGACTTTGTGCATCGGCACTCCGCGGCCAAGATCGCAATGCAGATCGGGCATTCGGGCCGCAAGGGATCGACGCAGGTTGGCTGGCGCCGCATGGACTGGCCGCTCGACGAGGAGGACGACGAGCCCAACTGGCCATTGGTTTCGGCCTCCGCGATCGCATATCGGCAAGGAGTCAACCAGGCGCCGCGCGCGGCAACTCGCGCTGACATGGATGAGTTGATCGAGCAATTCTGCAGCTCGGCGATGATGGCGGACCAAGCTTGATTCGATCTGCTCGAGCTGCACATGGCGCATGGTTACCTGCTCGCAAGCTTCCTGTCGCCGATCACCAATCAGCGCAGCGATCATTACGGCGGCTCGTTAGCTAATCGGCTGCGCTTTCCACTCGAATTGTTTCGCGCGGTACGCACTGTGTGGCCGCAGCACAAGCCGATGTCGGTACGGGTATCGGCAACCGACTGGGTAGCGGGTGGAACGACCGGCGCCGACAGCGTGCTGATCGCGCGTGCATTCAAGGAGGCGGGATGCGATGTATTTGACGTTTCCACCGGTCAAACCGACCCAAGCAGCAAGCCGGTTTACGGCCGCATGTTTCAGGCGAGCTTCTCTGAACAGATTCGCCTCGAAGTCGACATTGCAACGATGGCTGTCGGCGCCGTGACCAGCGCGGACCAGGTGAACACCTTGCTGATCTCCGGCCGCGCCGATCTGGTTGCGCTGGCGCGGCCGCATCTGGCCGATCCGTACTTCACCTTGCACGCTGCAGCGCAACTGGGTTACGAAGGAGTGACCTGGCCATCGCAATACCTGAGCGGAGCGCAGCAGCTGCACGCGCTGCATCGCCGTGCGCGCGACGATGCGGCCCGCAAGAGTGATTAGCGTCTGCCGATGATCTGCGTTGCAAGCGCGGTGCCGATCAGGATAATCGCGCAGCCGCTGAGCATTACGGCCGTGACGCGCTCCGCGAGAAAAACCACACCCCACAGGATTGCGAATGCAGGAATCAGAAAGGCAACGGCCATCGCCTTGGCCGGCCCGGCGCGTGCGATCAGCTTGAAGTAAAGCGCATACGCGATCCCGGTGCAAAAAACGCCGAGCGCGAGCAATGCAAGCCAGTCGGGAATGCTTGGCATTGCCGGTGGCAAATAAAAGAGCGTTACAGGAAGAAGCAATACCGCGGCAGCAATCTGGCTACCGGTCGCCACCGCAAGCGGGCGAACGTGCGCAAAGTATCGCTTGGCGAAGTTGCCGGAAATGCCGTACGACAATGAGGCCAGTAGCGCTGCGCCAATCGCCCAGCCGTCGCCGCCGGGCTTGAAGCTCGCCTGGCCGGCGGAAAGCCACGCCACGCCGGCGAACCCGACTGCCATTCCCACCCACTGCCACGAGGTCAGCCTGTCGCGCAACCATAACCATGCAACGAGCGCAGCGAACAGCGGCACGGTCGCGTTCAAGATCGACGCCAGCCCGGCCGTGATCGACAGCGCGGCGTATGCAAACAGCGTGAACGGAATCGCCGAGTTGAAAGCGCCTAGCAAGACAAAGCGCAGCGCGTTCGGCGCCAGACCGCGGATGTCACCGACGCCACCGCGCCATTGAAGCATTGACAACAGCACCAGCGCTGCGATAGCGGAGCGCAGCTCGGCAATGGCAACCGGCCCGAACGCCGGCGCCGTCATCCGCGTGAACAGGAAACTCGCGCCCCAGATGGCGGCGAGCAATATGAAGTCGAGGAAATCGCGAATTTTCATGCGGTGATTGTGGTTCGCGGCGCGTCGGCCACCAACCCGTTTCTTGCTATGGCGCGCAGTTGACGGGCAGTAAGCAGTGAGGCATCATGACAGCACAAATTCTGCTGTCATGATGCCATGAGAACCACGGTAACGATCGATCCTGATGTCGAAGTCATGCTGCGCAAGGCGGTACGCGAAAGCGGCGAGCCATTTAAGCAGGTGCTCAACAACGCAGTGCGCGATGGGCTGCGCGGCGCCGAACGCAAGACTGCCCGGGCAAACAAACCTTTCAAGCAGCGGACCTTCAATATGGGCCTGCCCCTGGTTGATTTGACCAAAGCAAACGCGCTCGCCGGCGAGCTGGAAGATCAGGAGCTCATTGCCAAAATGCGCCGCGGTCGATGAAGCTGCCCGACACCAATGTGCTGCTCTATGCGGTTAACAAAGGTGCGCCTCAGCATGAGGCCGCGTGCGAGTGGTTGGCAAGTGCGTTCGACGCGCCGCTAGGTGTCGCCCTCGCGTGGGGCGCGCTGATCGGCTTCATAAGACTATCGACCCGGAGCGGCATTCTTGCGCGGCCGCTGGCTGTGGATAGCGCCCTGTTGGTCATCAGCGAGTGGATCGACGCGCCGTATGCGCGCATCGTGAATCCGACTGAACGGCACGCTTCGATTTTGAGGAGTCTGCTGCGCGCGGCGGGCACCGCCGGCAACCTTACGAATGACGCGCATCTAGCTGCGCTGGCGATCGAACACGGCGCTACGCTGGGCTCGTTCGACCGCGACTTCGCGCGCTTCGAAGGATTGACGTTCGAACAACTGCGCGTTTGAAAAGCTATCGCCAGGGTTTGCGAAACGCGCGCGGTAGCGGCTCCTCGGTGGCGCTCGCGATGTAGCGGCCGTCATGAAATACCAGCGGGGGCCCGCCGGGTACGTCAAATTGCGTTACCTCGCCGATCAGGATGACGTGATCACCCTCGACGTGCTGGCTGCGGTTGTTAGCGATCAGCGTTGCAACGGTGCCGTTGATGAGCGGAAGATCGTGTGGTCCCGAGTGCCATTGAGTACCCACAAAACGGTCGACGCCGCGCGTTGCGAAACGTTTTGCGACGTCAAGCTGATGTGACGCAAGCATGTTGATTGCGTAT
>JACCZX010000122.1 GCA_013695705.1 Burkholderiaceae bacterium
CACGCAAGCAGCCTGTCAAAATCGTCGTCGAAGTTAACCAGTCGCAATCGCTCGGTGACAGCGGCGCACATTTCGACCTCGTGTGCGTCCAACGTCTCGACGGTCGCGGCGTAATCGCACATCCAGAACAATCGTTCGAGTTCGACGGTGTTGCCGGCCTGTGGAAACTTCTCCGTGTTAATGAAGTCATGCTTGTCGACGAGTGGTTCGCCGCCCGCGACGGCAAAAACCGATTGGGCTGCGACGGCCGTTGTTGCGATCAACGCACCCGCCAGTAATACTGCCAAGGCGCGCCCGGCCCGGGCGACGCGGGGTTCTGCTGCTGCGCTGGAGCTTTTGAATGATGCTTTCATTTGTACTCTCCGTAATTCCGACGTCGTGCCGGCAGGAAAGGAGCTTCAGGCGACTCCACCCACGTATAGCCCACAGGTTTCGAAAGTGGTACGCAGTTGTCGAAAATTCGACAACTGCGCACGAGTTATCGTGGCGGCCTAGCCAGCGTTGTGGCGCCCAAATCGCAAATGCGTGTTCTTGTTGTCGAAGATGATCCGATGATCGGCGAAGCGGTCGTCGCCGGCCTGGTTGCTGATGGCTACACCGTCGACTGGGTCCGCGATGGAGGTTCGGCCGTGCTTTCCGTCAACACGCACGCTTATTCAGCGGTGCTGCTCGACCTCGGACTACCGGGGAGCGACGGCATGGACGCTCTCAAGAATTTGCGCGCGCGCAAGATCGACGTTCCGATCCTGATCATTACTGCCCGCGACACGGTTGCTGATCGAATCAGTGGACTGGACGCTGGTGCCGATGACTATCTCGTGAAACCGTTCGACTTACATGAGCTTTCGGCGCGGGTGCGTGCGTTGTTGAGACGCGCTGCCGGCCGCGCTGAACCCATGATCGAGCACGGCGATTTGACGTTGAACCCAGCGACGCACGAAGTGCGGGTACGTGGCCGGGCGATCGAAGTATCTGCGCGCGAGTTCGCGTTGCTGCTGGCGTTGACAGAGCGCGCGGGCAGCGTCGTTTCGCGCGCGCAGCTGGAAGAAAAATTATACGGATGGAACGAGCCAGTCGGCAGCAACGCCATCGAAGTGCACATTCATAATTTACGCCGCAAGCTCGGCGAGCCATTGATCCGCAACGTACGCGGGCTGGGTTACACGCTCGATTGATGCGAGCATTCTCCATCCGTCGCCGCTTGTTGGCCGCGCTGCTCGGCGCGCTGCTTGCCGCAGGCGTAGTCGCAGCCATTGCCACGTACGCGTCGGCACGCAATGAAGTCGACGCCTTGCTCGACGAGGAACTACGGCAGATCGCGCTGTCGCTGCGCGACTATGCGCAACTCGATCTGGCGCGCCTGCAACGCGCCAGCGACGATCCGGAGCTACGGGCGCTGGTGCAAATCTGGGATCCGGCGTTCGAACGTCCCTACAGCTCGCGCGCCATAGACCCGCTGCCGCGCCTGAGCGCAGAAGGTTTTGCGACAGTGGATCACGAAGGGCGATCCTGGCGCGTCTACGCAACGCCGTCGGGAAAACAGGCAATCCAGGTGGCGCAGCCGACTGCATTGCGCACCGAGCTGGCAGCTCGCAGCGCCGCCCGCTTGCTGTTTCCAGTGATTGTCGTGCTGCCGTTTCTCGGTTTGCTGGGCTGGTGGATTGTCGGCCGCGGACTCGCTCCGCTTGCGACAGTCGCACACACGCTGTCGCAGCGCGATCCGACATCGCTGCGAGCGGTGAAGGTAGAAAATCTGCCGATCGAAGTTCTGCCGCTGGTTGAATCGCTCAATGCGCTGCTGGATAGACTTGAGGCCTCGTTCGATACGCAACGCCGTTTTGCTGCCGACGCTGCGCACGAATTGCGTACGCCACTGACCGCGCTGACGCTGCAGGTCCAGCTCGCCGCGCGCGCGCAATCAGATGACGAGCGGGCGCGCGCATTGGAGCGAATGGAACAAGGCGTCAAACGTGCCACGCGGCTGGTGCAGCAGTTATTGACGATGGCGCGGCTCGACCCGGAGGCCGCCGGGAAACCCGCCATGCCGATCGACCTCTCATTGCTGGCGACCGTCGTGGCCGATGAGCTGCAACCGCTGGCCGCGCAAAAATCAATTCTACTTACGGTGGAAGCGCCCACCCCCGCGTGGGTGCTCGGGCAGGAAGACGCGCTACGTATTTTGTTGACTAACCTGATCGATAACGCGATTCGCTACACCGGCCCAGATGGCCGTGTCGCTATCGGCGTGCTAACGAGCGAAGCGAGCGTGCGGTTGAGCGTTCAGGACAATGGCCCTGGCATTCATCCCGACGAACGCGAGCGCGTTTTCGATCGGTTCTACCGCGGCCGGGATGTTGCTGCCGGCGGTAGCGGACTCGGCCTTTCAATCGTGCGGCAGGTTGCGGAAATGCATGGCGGCAGCGTCACTCTGTCAGCAACGGCCGAGCAGCGCGGCTTACAGACACTGGCCGTGTTCCCAGCCGCGGTGCCGGCTCGCACCCTTTAGTTTGCTGGCGCTGCCGCCAGCGCCTTAAGTTGCCCTTAAGTATTGCGCGGTACGGTTCGATCAACTTTACTCACTCGAGCAAAGCCGATTCAAAAGTCATTGCGCATCAGCGCCGCCCACGCGGCGCTTTTTTTTGCCGGCGCCTCACGCCGTTTCGGATTCCGCCGCATCGAAATCGAGTTCGACTTTTGCACCGCTTGGGTCGAGGCAAAACAATTGCCAGGTGTTCGAACCGCGCTGCCGGCGCAAGTCATACACGATGGCGCGCGCATCCAGCTTCGCCTTAATGCCTGGCAGGTTCGAGGCAGAAAATGCCATATGGTCCAGCACACCTGCGCGCTGCGCAGGCAACTCGCGCCCGCCGATGATATGCAGCACAGCCTGACCATCGGCGTAAAGCCACGCACCGGGAAATCCGAGCTCCGGCCGTGCACCAGGGGTCAGCCCGAGCAGGTCGACGTAGAAGTCGAGCGTCTTGTCCAGATCGTCGGTCAGGACGGTGAAATGGTTCATTGCGTGAATCATCGAAACTCCTTCGCTGCGCCGATGCCAACGTGCACGAGTGGCGCACCTTACAGTTGATCTTCCGGAATGAACGGAGCCAGCAAAATATTCTGCAACCGCAGTAAGAAAGTGGAATCAGGCTCGTCCGTCAACACGACCTCTTTGTCATCGTCCGTCGTCAGCCATTCGAGGCTGCGCTGGTCGGGGCCTAAACGCACGCGATAAGCGCTCTGCAGTTTGCTGATGCGAATTACGCGCAGCACTTCTCTGGCGAGCTCGGGGCTGTCGACGATCATGCCGAGCTCCGTATTCTTGGTCGCCGAGCGCGGGTCAAGATTCATCGAGCCGATGAACACGAGCGACCGATCGATCACGGCGGTCTTGGCGTGCAATCGGCCCGTCGACGTTCCGAGGAAACCAAGCCGGCGGTTGCGCTGGATGCGGATCGGGCTCAGTTCGTAGAGATCAACGCCCGCCTTGAGCATCGCCACGCGATAGCGCGCGTAGCCGGTATGCACCAGCGGCTCGTCGGTGGCCGCCAGCGAATTGGTAATGATCGTGACCTTGACGTTGCGTTTGGCGAGCTCGGCGAACGTCTCAACGCCCATCGCTCCGGGGATCAGGTAGGGCGACGAAATCACGACTTCGCTGCCGGCCGCGATCACACGGTCCATCACGCCCATCGCAACACTCATCTCGCGTGCTTTTTCATCGGTCATGGCGGTGACCTTGGCGGGCGGGTCGGCGAATGCGACAGCCGGCGCCCAGATCAACCCCAGGCGTCCGCTATCGAGATCCTCGCTGATCGCACCGTAGCCCAGGATGTCGATGGGCGGCAGCACCAGCGACATCATCTGCTCACCGTCGTCGACCAGACGATCGAAGCGCTCCCGCAGGAACGCGCGATCAGCGCCGGCGTCGACGATCGTGTGCACCGGATAGACGAACGGGCTGTTCCAGTATGTGTCGAAAATAGTCGCGAACTGCGGCACAATCGCGCCGACGATGAACGCATCCATGTCGACGAAATTCGCGCCCATGCTGCGCATGAAATATTCGTCGGCGACGTTGCGACCACCTGCGACGATCATCGCGCCATCGGCGATGAACAACTTGTTGTGCATCCGATGATTAAGCCGGCCGAAGTCCAATAGCGATGCGGCGTACTTGTTTACGATGCTGGTCCGCCCGCAACAAAACGGATTGAACAGGCGCACCTCGACGTTCGGGAATGCGGCGAGTCCCGAGAACAGTTCATCGCCGCCCACCGTGTACAAATCGTCCACCAGCAGGCGCACTCGCACGCCACGCGCCGCGGCGTCGCGTAAATGGCGCAGCAACAGGCGACCGGTGCGGTCGTTATGGATGTGGTAGTACTGAACGTCGAGCGTGTGGCGCGCGCGGCGTGCAAGCTCGATCCGCGCGTCCAACGAGAAAACGCCGAGCGGCATCAAGCGAAAGCCCGAGAGCAGGGGTGACGGGCTCGACGCAGTTGCGATTCGCGACAGCGAACTTTCGGACGAAGCGGCGCGCGCTGCGGAGTACGAAAGTTCCGGACGCACTGGAAGCGTGCCGCACCCGGCAAGCACCAAAGTCATTAGCAACACGACAAACGTGGGGTGAGAGGCGGACGTAAACGCCTTGCACACGGCCCCGGCACCCGCGAGAATCCGCGATGCCGGTTGTACGAGACTTGCAAAGGACGTTGCCATGAATCGTTTTCTGTTTTGCGCGTTTCTTGTGCTTTCGATCTGCCTGCCCGCGCAGGCGGCGCTCGACATTGGTGAGGATGCGCCAGACTTCACCGCATCCGCTGCGCTCGACGGAGCAATCTACAAGTTTTCGCTTGCCGAATCACTCCGGAAAGGCCCGGTAGTGCTGTATTTTTTTCCGGCCGCGTTTTCCGACGGCTGCTCGATCGAGGCGCACGAGTTTGCAGAGGCCATCCCGCGCTTTGCAGCACTCGGCGCATCGGTCGTCGGCGTTTCCGGCGACGACATTCAGACGCTTGCAAAATTCTCGGTTCAGGCTTGTCAAAGTCGCTTTCCGGTGGCGTCCGATCCGGCCATGAGCGTGATCAAGTCCTACGACGCCGTCATGAAGACGAGGCCGGAGTACGCGAATCGCATCACCTACGTCATCGCGCCGGGCGGCAAGATCGTCTACCACTACATGAGCCTGAACCCGGCGCGGCACGTCGAACGCTCGCTCGAGGCGCTGCGCGGCTGGTCAGAGAGCAAGCCGAAATAGACACCGGCCCTCTACCCGCGTCAATCCGCCTTCGCCCCACTTTCTTTCACGATCTTGCCGAGCCTCGGCACGTCGGCCTTGATCAACGCCGCCAGTTGCGCCGGCGTCATCTCCACAATATTAAGACCGAGATCGGCAAATCGCTTCTGAATCTCCGGCGTCTTGAGGATGCGCGCGGTCTCGGTGTAAAGCCGCTCGACAATCGGCGCGGGCGTACCTGCGGGCGCGAACATCGCTTGCCACGAACTGATGTCATAGCCCGCGAGTCCGGATTCGGCCATCGTCGGCACGTCGGGCGCTACCACGGATCGCGTGGCACTCGTCACCGCCAGTGCGCGCAGCTTGCCCGCATTCACGTGCTGGACTGCAGTGGCGATGTTGTCGAATGCAACCGGCACCGTGCCGGCCAGCAGCTCGGGCATCATCTGGCCGCTGCCGCGATACGGGATGTGCTGCATCTTCACACTGCCCATTGTCTTGAACAGCTCGCCCGAAATGTGCTGTGAAGTACCGTTGCCGGCGGAGCCAAACGAATACTTTTCAGGATTCGCCTTCAGTAGCTCGAGAAACTCGCGCACGTTTTTCGCCGGCACGCTCGGATGAACCAGCAGCACGTTGGGTTGCGTCGCGAGCAGCGTGATCGGTGCAAAACTCGTGATGGGGTCGTAGGTGAGTTTGTCGTACAGGGTGGCGTTGATCGCATGTGAGCTGATGGTGCCGCCGCCGATCGTGTAGCCATCGGGCGCCGCCCGCGCCAACTCGGCCGCTCCGATCGATCCACCTTGTCCGGGCTTGTTATCGACAATGATCGGCTGGCCGAGAGCAGCGCCAAGTTTTTCGCCAATCGAGCGCGCCAGAATGTCGGTAGTGCCGCCCGGTGCAAACGGCACGATGTAACGGATGGGTTTGTTCGGCCAATTGGATGGCGCGGTCTGCGCAATTGCGGGCGCCGCGCATGCAGCAATAGCAATTGCCGCGAGGCCGTGGATAAAGGTGCGTCGATCGTTGATCATGTCTCTTCCTTATGCTTGTGTGGTGGCACTACGGATCCAGTCTACGATCGAGTGCCGCCGCACTCAATCTAAAAATCCGGACGAAGACAGCTTGTGAGCGTCTCCTACACCATCGATGTCACGCGCCTGCACGCGGCGATTCGCCTTGTGATGCGCGGCTTCGGCAGCGAAGAAGCCGAGGTCGAAGCAATTACAGCCAATCTGATCGAGGCCAACCTCACCGGACACGATTCGCACGGGATCGGCATGTTGCCGCGCTACGTCGAGGCGTATCAGCAACGCGGCCTGGTGCCGAACCAGCACGTGCGCACCGTGCTCGACGCGGGCTCGATGCTGCGGCTCGATGGCGGCGCGGGCTTTGGCCAGGTCATCGGGTACGAGGCGATGCAGCTTGGCATCGCACGAGCGCTGCAGCATGGCAGCTGCATTGTTGCTCTGGGCAACTCGCATCATCTCGGGCGCATCGGAGCATGGGCCGAGCTGGCGACGAAATCAGGTCTGGTCTCTTTGCACTTCGTCAACGTCATGGCACGCAGCATCGTCGCGCCCTATGGCGGCGCCGATGCGCGCTTTGGTACCAATCCTTTCGCGGCCGGGATTCCCGTCACCGGCCGCATGCCCGTGATCCTCGACTTCGCGACAAGCATGATGGCCCAAGGCAAAACGCGCGTTGCGTTTAACAAAGGTGAGCTCGTACCGCCCGACTGCCTGCTCGACGACCACGGCCGCCCGACACGCGAGCCGCGCTTTGGCGTTAACCCCCCATTTGGCGCGCTCCTCGCGTTCGGCGCGCACAAAGGCTACGGGTTGGCTTTGCTGTGCGAACTGCTCGGTGGCGCGCTCGCGGCCGGGATGACGCAGCACTCCGAGGATGTCGCGCAACGGCGCATCCTTAACGGCATGCTGACGGTGCTGATCGATCCAGCA
This sequence comes from Burkholderiaceae bacterium, assembly GCA_013695705.1. Taxonomy (GTDB): domain Bacteria; phylum Pseudomonadota; class Gammaproteobacteria; order Burkholderiales; family Burkholderiaceae_F; genus JACCZX01. The sequence continues at coordinate 7,201 of JACCZX010000122.1, forward strand.
GCGCTGGCCGATCGCGCGGCATTCGAGCACGAGACGCTGGCGTTCATCGATTGGGTGAAAGCATCACCGGCGCGTGAAGGGTTCGACTCCGTACGCATTGCCGGCGAACCCGAGCGCGAGATGCTGGCGCACCGCACGGCACACGGAGTGCCGGTCGACGCGACGACGTGGAGTGAAATTCTCGATGCGGCCGGAAGACTCGGCGTTGATCGCGCCGAAGTGAGCGCAGCGGCAGACGTGAGCTGAGCCTTACGCGGCGTTATTTTCGCAACACTGTAAATATTTTCTTCTGTGCAGCGCTCGAAATCATCGTGAGCGTATGCGTCAGGCGTTTTTCGTCCAGATGGCCCGTGGTGTCTCTGGGCGCCGCCGCGGAGCCGCTAGGCTTACGAGTGCGTTCCTCGTCGATTGAACCGTCGGCCTTGACCCGGAAGCGCTGGCAATAAATACGCACGATCTCCGTCAGCTTCGAGTCTTCCAGGCGGCACACCACGGTCGCGATGTCGATGGTTTTATTTCCGAACGCCTGCAGCACGGCCCTGCGTTTGAAGTAGAACTCCTCGAACGCCGTCTTGGTGAGCAGCGATACCTCGTCGCCACTTACCAGAAAGATTCTGTAACCAATGCGCTTTTTCACTCTTGGCCGGGTGAACGCAACTCACTGCAAGTCGGGCCGTGATCATGGCAAAGCTGGCTGACTTATGGCGCACCGCGTTGACTCAAAGCGGGTAGGCCGGAGGGACCAAGCGCCGCGCTACGCGTGCTCGATCAGTTCGATCTTGTAGCCGTCCGGGTCCTGGACGAACGCGATGATCGTCGTGCCGCCTTTGACGGGCCCCGCCTCGCGCGACACGATGCCGCCAGCGGCTCTAACGCGCGCGCAAAGGCCGTGAATGTCATCGACACCTAGTGCTATATGCCCATAAGCAGTGCCGAGCTCGTAGCCCGACACGCCATAGTTGTAGGTCAGTTCGATCACTGCCTGCTGCGATTCATCCTCATAGCCGACGAACGCAAGCGAATATTTCTGCTCGGGGCGGTCGGTGGTGCGCAGTAGCTGCATTCCCATCGACTTTGTGTAGAAATCAATCGACCGCTGGAGATCGCCGACGCGCAGCATGGTGTGGAGTAGACGCATAGATGATCAGTTCGGGTTGGACGAAGCGTGCATGCTAGCGCCCCACACGCGCCGAGCACACACAGCACGCGAACGGCCACGGAGGGCATCGTTCATGCAGGTGCATTTGGAACCGAGCCGCAGTTCTTCACAAGCGTAGGCTGCTGAGCGGAGGTTGCGGACGTAGCCATCAACGACAACGTCCACCATTTCAGATACCGGCGTACCACTGATAACCGTTGTCTTCCCAATAGCCGCCCCTACCCCCAGCGATGTTGGCAAAACTTTCGACCAATTCGATCCGCATCACGTACTTGGCATGCTTGTAGCCGAGTTGTCGCTCGACGCGCAGGCGAACCGGTGCGCCATTGGCGATCGGTAAATCCTTGTCGTTCAGTCCGTACGCAAGAATCGTCTGCGGATGCATCGCGTCGTCCATATCGATGCTTTCGTAGTAGTACTCGGGCGTCAAGCTGCCGCCCATCGCATCGGCGCAATGGAACACAACGTAGCGCGCACGCGCTCGCGGCTGCACCATCGCCAACACGCTTGATAGCGGCACGCCAGTCCATTTTCCGATCGCACTCCAGCCTTCGACGCAATCATGGCGTGTGATCTGCGTGCGGCGCGGCATCGCGCGCAGCTCGGTCAATGAAATCTTGACCGGCTTCTCGACCAGGCCGCCGACTTCGAGCTGCCAGTCGGCAAAACCGTTCTTGGCGAGCGCCTGGTACGCCTCGCCTTCGGGCATCGAGGTACCGTTACTGCGGAATGTCGGCGACAAATCCGCCTCGGTGAACTCCTGCGCCATCGAGCTGCGCGAGCTGAACAACTGATGCACGCCGCGGCTCAGGACCTCGCTGCTGCGTAGCACCTTCGGAAACCATTCGGTCGACGACAGGCGATCGCAGCCGGTCATCAACATCGCGCCAAGCCCGCCCGCGCCGAGCAACAGGCGGCGTCTTGATTTATCGCGAGGCGTCATGTCATGCTCCAGTCTTGATCTTGTAACGGCCGGTGATCATCGACCTGATGTGATTCCAGAACCCGCTGATGATCACTTCAAACACGTGCACCGCGAGAAACAAAAACAGCAGCCACGCGACAATGAAGTGAATCGTGCGCGCCGATTGCCGGCCGCCAAGCAGATCGACCCACCCTGGAATGATTGAGTTGAGCCACGGCGACATCGCCCAGCCAGCGAGAATCACCAGCGGCAGGAGCACGAAGATCACACTCAGGTATGCCAGCTTCTGCAGCACGTTGTAGCGCTTCGCCTCCTCGCCACTCGGATGTTTGAGCTTCACATGATCGACGATCGAGGCGCCAATATTGCGCAGCTCGCTTCCAGTGGGCGCGAGGTCGCGCGCCAGGTGACGACTGAACAATGAGTAAAGCACGTACGCAACGCCGTTGAGCACGAATATCCACGCGAAAAAGAAGTGCCAGTCGCGCGCGAGCGATAGCGAATAGCCGCCAGGGATCGTGGCCCACGCAGGAAACGCATGTTGGTTGGGTTCACCGTTCGGATACTTTGAAAGTCCAAGCAAGCCGGTGGTCACAAACTCGCGCCCGAACACACGCGTGACGCCGATCGATTCCCCGTTGGCGCCCTCACGCGTGGTGATCTCCAGCAGTGGCGGGCGGCCCGAGTACGAAGAATCGCCCCAATAAAGAGCCGCGTGCGCGTTAAAAATATGCAGCCCGCTCATGAACAGAATAGTGAGCGCGATAAAGTTGGTCCAATGCATGACGCGCACCGGCAGCGTATGGCGGTAATACAAATAGCTCGGTGGCGCGGAGGCAGTTATCGAGGCAGCAGCCATTAGGCAGATCTTCTGGATCGACGGGACACAAATTGTCGTGTCTGGGTACGCAAACTTACACGAGCAACAGGAAGATGCGAATTATTATGGCTAACGAAGTTTGGCGGTCAGTTTCCTATGCGGCGGGGTTACCTTTACCTGCCGTGTCAACGCTCCGATCCTGCAGTTCGCACATTGCCACTGCCAGCGCTGTCAAATGGCAACAGGCACAGGCCATGAGGAAACTCTTATGCCGACGCTTCGCCACTTGCCCCACTTGGTGGAGTTAGAGGCGGTGTCGCCAATAGGCGGGCCGACGACGCGCATGAGTTACTGCGAAAACGGTCACGGCCTCTTTATCGTGGCGAAATATCAGCGAGAAGGGGAAGCGGCGTAACAGAATTCGACGAGTGCCGAAGCGGTACGCTGGCCAACGATCGGGATTGGCCGCGATCAATCCAACGGCGCGATCAACCTCGGCCATGAACTCGTTGGCGGCATTTTCGTTTCGCTCGGCGTACCACGCATACGCCGCTCTTGCTTCGTCAATGGCCGCAGGATGAACGTCGACGCGAACCGTCGACATTACCGCCGCGTGATGGCAGCGCGAGCCTCAGGCCATGGAATTGGTTTCACGACTCCGGCATCAATCTCGGCAACGCGGCGTTCGACCTCAGCCGCCCAGGCAGCCTCTACGTCTGCGTCGTCCGGCCCATCGTCGAGCGTCTCGATCAAAGCTGCAGCAAGCGCCGCCCGCTCGTCGGCAGATAATCGCAACGCGTCTTGCAACAGCTTGCTAGGCAGCTCTCCCATGGCAGCCAGTCTACCTCCAACTTCGCAGCCCCGCGCTTAACGCGGCACGCCGCGTACTTCGACAGTAGCCTGCGCCAGCAACGCGCCCTCGGTGGTTTCCAGCCGGATCTGGTGGCGGCCGGGCGCGGGTAGTTTGACCATCGCCTCACGTACGCCGCATGACGCCAGCGATCGAGCGCCGAGCTTCAGGCACACGCGTGTCGCTTGCGGCGCTTCGGCGCGCACCAGCATCGATTGACGCGTTGCCGGAATATCGGGATCGGGCGCAATGACGGTGCCATCGGCCGGTGACAGCACGCGCGGTGCGGCCTCGGCGGTCGGCATGCTGACCGTCGTGATCTTTGTGCTGGATTCGGTCCCCACCACGAACCACTCTTTGCGCGACGGTTCCACAGCCGGCGCAAACACGACTTCGCGTTGCACGACGCCTGCTGGAACTCGCGGCGCACGGCTCGGCTGATCGGCGTGTAAGTGATCGATGATCTCGCGCCAGATCGGCGCCGCGCCGGTCACACCCGATACGTCCCACATGGGCGCGCCAGAAAAATTGCCGACCCAGACGCCCACGGTGTAGCGCTCGGTGTAGCCGATGGCCCAGTTGTCGCGCATGCCCTTGCTGGTGCCGGTTTTCACGGCCGCCCATGAGCGCGTCGACAATGGGCTCGCGAGTCCGAACGTCGATGCGCGCGCGGCGGAGTCGGAGAGCATGTCGGAAACGATGAAGCTCGCTTCGGCCGACAGCACACGTACCGGTCCACCGCCGTCGCCTGCACTGCGTTCGATCTGCAGATGCGCCGCCGACCACACGCCACCGTTGGCGAATGCACGATACGCATTCGTCAACGCGAGCAGGCTCGTGTCGCCACCGCCGAGCGCGAGTCCATAGCCGTAATACTCGGCATCGTGCTTGACGCTCGACATGCCGAACGACTGCAACA
>JACCZX010000144.1 GCA_013695705.1 Burkholderiaceae bacterium
TTGCCGCTCACCTGCCGCTGAAACTCGACCAGAAACAGAAAGTGCTCGAGATGTTCGGCATCAATGAGCGGCTTGAACATCTGCTCGCGCAGCTCGAAGCCGAGATCGACATCCTGCAGGTTGAGAAACGCATCCGCGGCCGCGTCAAGCGGCAGATGGAAAAGAGCCAGCGCGAGTACTACCTGAACGAACAGGTCAAGGCGATCCAGAAGGAGCTGGGCGAGGGCGAAGAGGGCGCGGACCTGGAAGAGCTCGAGAAAAAAATCAAGGCGGCGCGCATGCCAAAGGCTGCACGCGACAAGGCCACGTCCGAGTTGAAGAAGCTGAAGCTGATGTCACCGATGTCGGCCGAAGCGACTGTCGTGCGCAACTACCTCGATACGCTGGTCGGGCTGCCATGGAAGAAGCGCAGCCGCATCAACAATGACCTTGGCAATGCGCAGAAAGTGCTCGACGATGATCACTATGGGCTCGAGAAGGTCAAGGACCGCATTCTCGAATACCTCGCGGTGCAACAGAGAGTCGATAAGCTGAAGGCACCGATCCTGTGCCTGGTTGGTCCTCCCGGCGTCGGCAAGACCTCGCTCGGCCAATCGGTAGCGCGTGCGACCAACCGCAAATTCATCCGGATGGCGCTTGGCGGTGTCCGCGACGAAGCCGAGATCCGCGGCCATCGCCGTACCTACATTGGCTCGATGCCGGGCAAGATTCTGCAGAGCCTCGGCAAGTCCGGCGTGCGCAATCCGCTGTTCCTGCTTGACGAAGTCGACAAGATGGGAATGGACTTTCGCGGCGACCCCGCGTCGGCGTTGCTTGAGGTGCTCGATCCTGAACAGAACCATACGTTCCAGGATCACTACGTCGAGGTTGACTTCGATCTGTCCGACGTGATGTTCGTCGCCACCAGCAACACGATGAACATTCCCCCGGCACTGCTCGATCGCATGGAAGTCATTCGGCTGTCGGGCTACACCGAAGAAGAAAAGGTGCACATCGCCCTGCAGCATCTGTTGCCCAAGCAGGTGAAAACCAACGGACTCAAAAGCGGCGAGCTGTCAATTGCCGAGAGTGCGATTCGCGACATCATTCGCTACTACACCCGCGAGGCTGGCGTGCGTTCACTCGAGCGCGAAATCAGCAAGATCTGCCGCAAGGTCGTCAAGCAATTACTGCTGAAGAAACAGGACAAGCGGGTGCAGGTCACGGCGCGCAATCTCGACAAGTTCCTCGGCGTACGGCGTTACACGTTCGGAGTCGCCGAGAAGCAGAATCAGGTCGGCCAGGTAACCGGCCTCGCGTGGACTGAGGTCGGTGGCGATTTGCTGACGATCGAGGTGGCGACGATGCCGGGCAAGGCCAATGTGCACCGCACCGGTTCGCTGGGCGATGTGATGAAAGAATCGGTCGAGGCAGCTCGCTCGGTAATGCGCTCGCGCGCCCGCCGGCTTGGAATCCGTGATGAAGTTTTTGAGAAAACGGATATCCACGTGCACTTTCCAGAGGGCGCCACGCCGAAGGACGGGCCTTCTGCTGGCATAGCGATCACCACCGCGCTGGTCTCGGCGATGAGCGGTATCCCCGTGCGCGCGGATGTCGCCATGACGGGCGAGATCACGCTGCGCGGCGAGGTGCTTGCCATCGGCGGTCTCAAGGAGAAGCTGCTCGCGGCACACCGAGGCGGCATCAAGACGGTGCTGATCCCAGAGGAGAACGTCAAGGATCTCGCAGAGATTCCGGACAATGTCAAGAACCGACTCGAGATCATCCCCGTCAAGTGGATCGACAAAGTGCTTGAGGTTGCACTCGAACGCCGCCCGGTTCCGTTGACCGACGATGAAGTTGCAGCGGCGCCCGTAAAGCCCGTGGACCCGGCGGCGACCAGCGAGGTGGTCAAGCACTAAACGACAAAGTTGCCGGCGCGCCGCAAGACGCGTCGGCTTCTCCGAGTATTACAACTCTTTTTCTTGACACTGCCATAGCGTCGCGGTTGAATAGCTGTTCAAACATTCGAACGCAAACTCTCGCGCGTGCCGATAACAAAATAGACGAACAAAAGCAATATGCAGTGCGTCGCGCCGCACTACTTAATGCCGCAGTTCGAATCCGGGGGTGCTTAAGTGAACAAGACTGAATTAATCGACCACATCGCCAAGCAAGCAGACATTTCCAAGGCGGCGTCGGGTCGTGCCCTTGAAGCGATCATTGCAGGAATACGCGGCAGCCTAAAACGGGGCAACTCTGTGACATTAGTGGGCTTTGGAACATTTACGGTCAGCAAGCGCGCGGCGCGCATCGGACGAAATCCTCGCACTAATGAAGAGATAAAGATCAAGGCAGCAAAGGTGCCCAAGTTCAGGCCCGGCAAAGCGCTCAAAGATTCGTTAAACTGACACGCTTCCGAAGTCGATCGCTGGGTGCTTAGCTCAGTTGGTAGAGCGGCGCCCTTACAAGGCGTAGGTCGGGAGTTCGAGCCTCTCAGCACCCACCAGATTCTGCATAGATTACGGATCCGACAGCGGGAGTGGTAGTTCAGTCGGTTAGAATACCGGCCTGTCACGCCGGGGGTCGCGGGTTCGAGTCCCGTCCACTCCGCCAAACAACGTAAAAAGGCGAACGCAAGTTCGCCTTTTTGCTTTTGCAAACACCTTGCTTTTGCAAACAGATTGAGGCACGCCCATGTTCGACTCCATCCGCTCTCATCGACGCTGGTTGATGTTTTTCATGCTGGTGCTCATTATTCCTTCGTTCGTATTTTTCGGCATTCAGGGATACAACAGTTTCTCGGACAAAGAGGGAGCGCTCGCAACTGTCGACGGCACTCCCATCACGCAAGCGCAGTACGACGTCGCCCTGCGTGACAGAATCGAGCGGCTGCGCCAGAGCCTAGGGTCGAGCTTCGACCCTAAGCTACTCGACACACCCGATGCTCGCGTAGCAGTGCTCGACCAGCTTGTGCTGGACCGAGCGCTCGCCAACGAGGCTGCCAAATCCAATGTGGTCGTCCCGGTAGAGCGATTGCGCGAGTTCATTGCCAACGTTCCCGTGCTTCAGCAGGACGGCAAGTTCAGTTACGACCGCTACAAAGCGTTTCTGGCATCGCGCGGACAAAACGAAGTTCAGTTCGAGCAGACGCTGCGTAACGATTTGCGTAAGCAAATGTTCGTGCAAAGCGTAATCGAGTCGGCCATAGTGCCAAAGCACGTGATGGAACGTATTGAAAGCATTCTGCTCGAGCAGCGCGAGGTGCGCGTGATGCGGTTGGCAGCCGATTCATTCGCGTCGAAGGTTTCGGTCACCGACGCCCAGATCGCTGAGTACTATCAGAGTAATCGAGTCCGGTTTGAGACGCCTGAGAGCGTGCGTATCGAGTACCTGGTGTTGTCTCCAGAGACCATCGCCGGCACCGTCAGCATCTCGGAAGGGGCCGTAAAAACGTATTACGACCAGAACACGGCGCGCTATGGCACCGATGAGCAGCGGCGTGCGAGTCACATCCTGATCGCGGCCGACGGCGGCGATAAGGCGGCGGCCCGCAAAAAAGCCGAAGAGCTACTGGCCAAGGTGAAAGCCAATCCGGCAGAGTTCGCCAAATTCGCACGCGAGAATTCAAAAGATCCCGGCTCGGCGGCGCAGGGCGGCGACCTCGGTTTTTTCGGACGCGGCATGATGGTCAAGCCATTCGAGGAAACCGCGTATCGACTGAACGCGGGCGAGATTAGCGATGTAGTCGATACCGACTTTGGCTCCCACATTATTCGCGTCACCGAGATCAAGCCGGCCCAGGCCAAACCGTTTGCTGAAGTACGTTCAGAGATTGAGCGCGAACTCAGGAATCAGCAGGCGCAAAAGAACTTTACCGAGGCGGCGGATCAGTTCACCAACCTGGTCTATGAGCAAGCAGAGTCGCTGCAACCGGCAGCGCAGAAGCTAAACCTTAAAGTGCTGATTGCAGACAACGTCACGCGGCGCGGTGTACCACCGAACATTGGACCGCGTGTAGTCGAGGCGATTTTTGCGGAAGACTCGCTGAAAAACCGGCGCAACACGCAGGCACTCGAAGTGGCGACCAATACGCTGGTGTCGGCACGTGTGGTTGACTACCGTCCTGCAGCGGCGCAACCGCTGGAAAAAGTGTCACCCGAGATTCGACAGTTGCTCGAGCGGGGCGAGGCACTCCGGCTGGCTCGCGAAGCGGGTGAACAACGATTGGCCGCATTGCGCAAGCAGCCGCTGGATAAAGCAAACGAGGCCGGATTTTCGGCGCCGACGGTGGTTTCTCGCCGACAGCCGCAGGATTTGCCCGCCGATGCGCTGACCGAAGTGCTACGGATTCCGGCCGACAAGCTTCCGCAGTTCGTCGGTGCCGAAGTGGGCACTGATTTTCGCACTACCAGTGCTGCGGGTTACGTCGTGGAGCAAGTGCTTTCGGCGAAAGCGGGCGAAGCGATTCCGCCGGCGCAGCGCGACGCCCAGGCGCGAGCAATAACGCAGCAGGCCGCCGCTTCAGCCGAGTTCACCTACGCCGAGGCATTGAAGGAGCGCCACAACGTAAAAATTCTGCGGCCCGAATTACAGCGCAAGACTGAGGAAAAGGCTGCGACGAAAAATGGCGCTGCAGGAGCCGACACAAGTAAGAGCAAGTAAAGCAATTCGAGCGGAGACCGTGCGTCCGCTGCGTGTCAGCGAATTAGCACACGCGCAGCCGCTTCGAACTCGCCGATCGCCTCGCTGCCGATGCTCAGCGTGTCTGCGTGCGCTGCGCGCGCGAAGTTTCGGTCAATCGACTTGAGGTACGCCGGGTCGTAGTGGTCGAGCAGTAATCTTTCGACGACGCCGTCCCAATTGTCATCGTTCGCCAACGCCTTCCACTGCGATATTTTTTGCTTTCCGTGCAGCGCTGTCAGGCAATCGAGCTGGCTATCGAGTGCGCCGCGATCCCGCTCGTAATGCTCGTATTCCTCGCGCAATAATCTAATACGCGCAGCCAACGGAACTTCGAGGCGAATGCATTCGGAAGCGCGCATTGCTGCCAGCAACGGGTCCGGAATGCGCAGTTCTCCGATCTTGCGGCTCTCCGATTCAATGAAGACGGGGTAGGCCGGATCGAAAGCTCGCAGTGCCGACCAGAGGCGCGTCTCGAACATTTTCTGCGAAGGCTGCGGATGCGAGGGCAGGCCGCCAAGTACGGAGCCGCGGTGCAGTGCGAGGTGCTCGAGGTCGAGCACCTGTGCGCCGAGCGCGCTCAGTTGTTGGAGTAGCCGGCTTTTGCCGCTGCCCGTCGTTCCGCAGATAACACGAAAGGAAAGGGCGGCGGGGAGCGCCGCCAGATCGCTTACGACACATCTTCGATACTCGCGATATCCGCCGTCGAGCTGGCGCGCCTGCCAGCCGACGCGCGACAGAATGTGCGTCATCGCGCCGCTGCGATGGCCGCCGCGCCAGCAATAAATCAACGGCTGCCAGGTTTTTGGTTTGCAATGAAACTCGGTTTCGAGATGCCGCGCGATGTTGCGTGATACGTAGGCGGCGCCACGCCTTCGCGCTTCGAACGAAGACTGCTGCCGGTCCATCGTGCCGACCTCGGCACGCTCTGCCTCGGTAAGTACCGGACAATTAATCGCGCCGGGCAAATGATCCAACGCAAACTCGGCTTCGGTCCGTACGTCGATCAGGGAATCGAATTGAGACAGGCGTGCCAGTGCGTCGGCGGTCGAGATCGACGAACGCGCCGACCAGGCCGCGTGGTCCGAGACTGTCACGGTGTTTTCACTGCCCCACTTTCGCCAGCAGCAATGGTTCCAGCGCCGGCCAGACCGTTTGCAGGATTCTGCCCTGTGCCTGCGCGCTTGGATGAATCCGGTCACGCTGGAAAAAATCTGCCGATTCGGCGAATCCGTCGAGCAAAAATGGCACGAGCGCGGTGTCGTGCTGTTTGGCTATGTTGGCAAACGTTGCATAGAAACGCTCGGTGTAATCGCGCCCGTAATTGGGCGGCAATCGAATGCCGGCCACCAACACGCGCGCGCCCACCGCCTGCGCCGCGCGAATCATCGCTATCAGGTTTTCCTGCATGCCTGCCACCGGCAAGCCGCGTAAGCCGTCATTGCCTCCTAGCTCGATCAGCACGATTGCCGGCCCATGCTGCTTCAGTAACGCAGGCAGCCGCGCGCGGCCGCCACTGGTGGTGTCGCCGCTGATGCTTGCATTAACGACCGTATACTTCGAGCCGGTTTGCTGTAACCGATCTGACAGCAGCTGTACCCAACCTTGGCCTCGTTGCAAGCCGTACTCCGCCGACAGGCTGTCTCCAACCACGAGAATCACGGGACGTTTGTTTTGGCTGATCGCTTTGGTCGGGCGTGCCCTGACCGCGCCGAGCACCGGGCTCAATGCGACTGTACAAAATGCGGCACCCAAAAAATGTCCAAAACGAACCAGGAAATTTCTGCGCACTAGATGATTGAACCCAAAGAAATCGCGGTCGAGGCGCGCAACCTCAGCAAGATTGTGCAAGACGCCACCGGCAGTCTGACCATTCTCGATGATATCAATCTGCGCATTACGGCCGGGGAAACGGTTGCCATCGTAGGTGCCTCTGGTTCGGGAAAATCCACGCTACTCGGACTGCTCGCCGGGCTTGACGTTCCAACCTCGGGCTCGGTGCATATCTTCGGCAGGGAATTATTTTTACTCGATGAAGACGGCCGTGCGGCCCTGCGAGCGGAGCACGTTGGGTTCGTGTTCCAGTCGTTTCAGCTGCTGCCGCATCTGAACGCACTGGAAAACGTTTTATTGCCGATGGAGTTGACCGGGCGCACGCCAGACGGCGCCTCGCCGATCGATGCTGCGCGCGGCCTATTGCAAAGGGTCGGCCTGGGCGAGCGGCTGGCACACTATCCGAAATATTTATCCGGTGGCGAGCAGCAGCGGGTTGCGCTCGCCCGCGCGTTCGTGTTGCGCCCGCCGTTGTTGCTGGCCGACGAGCCCACCGGCAGTCTCGATGCGCGCACGGGAGAGGCTGTGATCGACCTGATGTTTGAACTCAATCGCGAGCGCGGCTCGACATTGCTGCTGGTCACACACGATCCCGGTATCGCACAGCGCTGCGACCGCCAGATCGAGTTGCACGCCGGGCGTGTACTCGCGTCTGCAGTGGCTGTTTAGTACAAAGTAGCGTCGCTCGCCCCCGGCCGGCCGAGCCGTAACCGCTGCAGCTCGAACGCCGCGCGCGGGGCAACGTCACTCGCGACGATTCCAATTTCCGAAGACTGGCCGGCAGCGCCATGCAACCAAACCGCCGCGAGTGTTGCCTGTCGCGCATCGAAATGTTGTGCGAGTAAACCGCCGATCAAACCGGCGAGCACATCGCCCGTGCCGGCGGTGGCCAGCGCGGCTGATCCGGTCGGATTGATCATCACGCTGCGCCCCGGTGTTGCTATCACCGTGCCGGCGCCTTTGAGCACGACCACGCTGCGATAGCGCGCAGCCAATTCACGGGCCGACGCGACGCGATCAAGCTGAACGTCCTCAACTGAAGTTTCCAGCAGGCGCGCCGCTTCCAGCGGATGCGGTGTGAGCACGGTTGGCGCACCACGCGCGGATAGATGGTCGGCCAGCGCGGGGCCGCGCGACAGCACGTTGAGGCCGTCCGCATCTATGACCAGCGATGCATCGCTATCGAGCGCCGTCTGCAGCGCGCGGCGCGCCGCATCGTCGGTCCCCAGGCCGCATCCAATGATGATCGACTGCAGATTGTCGACCGACGCATATGGGGAAAACATCAGCTCGGGCTGCAGTGGATCGACACGAAATTCAGGCGCTCCGATGCAGTCGACATAAACGCGGCCGGCGCCGATTCTGAGGGCCGCGCGGGCCGCGAGCAAGGCGGCACCGACCATTCCGGAATTGCCGCCGATCACCAGGGTCTTGCCGTAAGTGCCTTTGTGCGTGTTGCGCCGCCGAGGCTGAATGACCGGCGCAAAGTCGAACGGTTCGAGTAACGCAATGCGACTCGCCGTGGGTTCGGTGCCGAGCGCATCGAGCGTCACGGGGCCCGCAGCATCGAGGCCGTCACCGGTATGCAGGCCGGGCTTATCACCGATAAAGGTGATGGTGCTCGTTGCCGATACCCCTTCGACACCGCCGACCCAACAGCCCCGGTCGGCATCGAGCCCGCTCGGCACGTCGAGCGCAACCACCGGCGCGCGCTGCGCGTTGCTCCACTGTGATGCAGCGAGCAGCGCGCCCTGCAATGGACGCGTCTGGCCAATGCCTAACAGTCCATCGACGATGACGTCGAACCTTCCATCGGCGGGCAAGTCGGTGCGCGTGTTGCCACCCGCTGCGCGCCAGGCATTGAACGCGCCGCGCGCCTCGTCGGTAGTGGGTTCGGCCAATCGGAAGCACGTCACTTCGTGTCGCGCAGCGCGCAGTTCGGTAGCGGTAACGTAGCCGTCGCCTCCGTTGTTGCCGGGGCCGGCGAGAACGCAGATCGACAACGTTTCGCCCGCTCGCATCGCACCGATGAACGATGCGGCGGCCGCACCGGCACGCGCCATCAAAGTTCCAGCAGGGAGATCGCGACTTCTTTCTTTTTCAATCGCGCGCAGTTCGGCGATGGTGTAGAGCGGCGCCCCCATTTCACGCGCGGGCGTAGCGTTCCAGTGTCAAACCGCTGAGGTCGATCGCCGGCGCGCGCCCGGCAATCACCTCGGTGACGACACGCGCCGAGCCGCACGCCATCACCCACCCGGTGGAGCCGTGGCCGGCATTCAGATACAAATTTGTGATTGGAGTTTTTCCCAGCACCGGCGGGCCGTCGGGCAACATCGGACGCGCGCCGACCCAGAAGCGTGACTTTGCATACGAAGCAGCGTAGGGAAACCAGTCCTGTGCAACCTTTATCAGCGTGGTCAGTGCACTGTCGCGCAGCTGCATGCCGCGCGTTCCAAGCTCCGCCGTGCCGGCGATGCGCAGCCGCTTGCCCATGCGCGTGATTGCGACCTTGTACGTTTCGTCCATCACGCTGATGTAGGGGGCATGCTCGAAGGCTGTAATCGCAGCTGTGGCGGAGTAGCCCTTGACCGGTTGCATCGGCAAGCGAATGCGCAACGACCGCAGCAGCGCCACACTGTCGATACCTGCGGCAACCACATATGCATCGCCGCGAACGTCGCCATGGTTAGTGCGAAGGTGAGTGATGCGCTGCTGTTCACGCTGCAGGCCGAGCGCCAGTTGATTAAAACGAAATTGGACCCCGTCGTTGATCGCAATCTCTTTTAGCTGCTGCGCGAAGAACGCGCAATTGCCTGTTTCATCGTCAGGCAGATGCAGTGCTCCGGCGAGCCTCGTAGGCGCATGCAGCGCCGGCTCCAGAATATGAGCCTGCTCCGGAGTCAGCAGAGTGTGCGAAACGCCGAGCGCGGCCAACATCTTGCGAGTCACGGCCGAACGCTCGATCTCTCGTTCGCTGCGGAACAGCTGCAGGTAGCCGCGGCTCTGCTCGTAGTCGAGCCGGTGCAAGTCCCGCAATGTGCGTAGCTCCGACTGGCTGTAGAAAGCAAGGCGCTGCATGCGCTCCTTGTTGCGGGTGAAACGCTCGAGACGGCACTCGCCGAGCCAACGCGCAATCCAGCGCCATAGCGCCGGATCAAGCGAAGGCCGAAACACGATCGGCGCTTCCGCCTTGAATAGATACGCGAGCACTTTCATCGGCATGCCAGGCTGCGACCAGGGGGCGACGTACGACGGCGCCATCACACCGGCGTTTGCGAAGCTCGTTTCCTGTGCAACTCCGGAGCGGCGCTCGACGACCGTCACCTCGTGCCCGTCGCGGCGCAGGTAGTACGCGGTCGTTACGCCGATGATGCCGGCGCCGATCACGACAA
>JACCZX010000166.1 GCA_013695705.1 Burkholderiaceae bacterium
CGCATCCAACGCATCGTGTCGACCTGGCCCGGTGAGCTGGACACAGCGCGCGCACGCGCGCTCGGATTTCCGGGCGACGTCGACTTCGATGAGGTAATTCGCCAGCACATGCGAGATGGGTTGGGCATCACTCCAGGTCCTCCGTCTGCGTGACAGCGCCGCGTTGATGCCGTTGTACGGAATCCGCTGCAACTGCGTGCACTTGGCAGTGCAGACGTCAACGCTCCGCAGCCACCCCCTTGAAGCCGCAGTCACGGCATGCGCGACTCTGACTTCCCACGACTCGCCGCAATGCGGTCGTTAAGATCGCTCAGCCGTGGTGCCTTACATGATTCATCTGACAGGAGACATTGGTGGGTACTGATCCGTTGCCGCTCGACGAGGCTGCTGTGCGCGTGCTGTCCGGCGTGACAACCGCAACTCTTACCACCGTGCTGCTCAAAAAAGGACTGCGCAATGTCTGGATGCGCGGGTCACGCTCGCTGCGTCCCGGGCAGGGGCGCGTTGTCGGTCGCGCGTTTACTTTGCGCTTCGTTCCCGCGCGCGAAGACCTGGCCACGCCGGAGTCATGGAGCGCGCCCATATCCACGCGCGCAGCGATCGAGAAAATGCCAGCAGACTGTCTGGTCGTGGTGGATGCAATGGGTGTCACCGACGCTGGCATTTTTGGCGACATTCTTTGCGCGCGCATGAAAAAGCGCGGCGTCGCGGCTTTGATCACCGACGGCGTAGTGCGCGACCTGGCCGGTGTGCTGGGCACCGACTTGCCGGTGTGGTGCAGCGGTGTCGCAGCGCCGCCCTCCGTCGCTGGACTCACGTTCGTCGATTGGCAGCAGCCGATTGGCTGCGGTGGCGTGGCCATCTTTCCGAACGACGTGGTGGTGGCTGATGACGACGGCGCGGTGCTGATACCCGCAGCAATGTTGGACGAGGTGATCACAGCCTCGGTGGAACAGGAGCGCCTCGAGGGCTGGATCATGCAGCAGGTCGAATCCGGGCAGGCGCTGCCGGGGCTCTACCCGCCGGACGAGTCGAACAAGGCTGCCTACCAGGCGTGGGCGAACAAGCGGCGCTGACGATGAGGATGCCGCGCCCGCAGGTTGTGTTTAGCCACATATGCTGCGGCGCTTCAATCCCAATTCGTCACGGCTGATACTGGGTGGTGGTGAACCTGCGCGCAATCAGCCATGTCAAGCGCGGCCTTAACGAGACCGCTGATATTCCCCTAAAGGGCCGAGGTGAGGTGCTGCCAGTGAGTCGCGGTTACCTGCACTTGTTTCGTCAGATGTGATCGGCGGCATCCACTTCCGACGCTTCTATCGGAGAAGGGAAGCCAGAAGGCCGGTCATCTATCGCGCTGATCACGCGCGTTGGTAGTCCAGAATTTTTCCATCGACAGGTAAGCGAAGGACGCTGACCAGGCGATCAGAAGCAGGCCGTTCAGAGCTTCAACGCCAGCAAGAAGTCGCACCGGGCCTAACGGAGCAATATCTCCCAGGCCAAGCGACGTGTAAGTTTCCGCTGAGAAATAAAGGCAATCGAGAAAATTTGCTGTGCCTTCGCCGGCAAGACTGCCCACGCCCATGTAACGAATCAACGCGAAAAGTGACACCGCATAGAGCCCGATCTCTGCAGCATGCGCAAGGAAGGTTCCGAAGATGACGACCAACAGCTTGGTACGGATCGGAATGCGAAGTTGGGGAAGTGCCGCATGCAGGCCGCGAAGAACTTCGTAGTGAATCAGAGTGGTGAGTGCGATGAGGAGCAGGGACGAAACGATTACGATAAACATGTGGCGACACCGCGGAACATATGCAATCTCACTTTCGCCGATTCTGTTTGAGCCACGATCGACTCTAAGCTCACAATCATAATTCGCGAGCGGGATGACGGTTAGCGAACGTGCCCAGAAATCTCGGCGCGGTCTGCGCCTGTCAAGCACGGTTGTTTAAAACGCGTAGTGTCACGAGGCAATGACTACGACTCTTCTAATGCTGCCGCCGCAGACGTCCATCACGCGCGAGTGGGCGAGGCGTCTTGCCGAAGCGCAACCTGATCTTTCCGTCATCGTCGTCGAAAATGAGGCCGACGCTGCGGGAGCCATCGCACGGGCGGACGCTGCGTTTGGCACCGTGCCGCCGGCTCTCTTGCGATCGGCGTCGAAGCTTCGCTGGATTCAGGCACCGCAGGCAGCACCGCCT
>JACCZX010000174.1 GCA_013695705.1 Burkholderiaceae bacterium
CCTCGAGGTCATCCATCGGGTAGAGCAGCTTGCGCAGGACCCAGACCTTTTGCAGCACGTCCTGCTTGAGCAGCAGCTCTTCCTTGCGCGTGCCCGAGCGGTTGACGTTGATCGCCGGATAGGTGCGCTTCTCGGCCATTCTCCGGTCGAGGTGAATTTCCATGTTGCCGGTGCCCTTGAATTCCTCGTAGATCACGTCGTCCATGCGCGAGCCGGTGTCGATCAGCGCGGTCGCGATAATGGTTAACGAGCCGCCTTCCTCGATGTTGCGCGCAGCACCGAAGAAGCGCTTCGGCCGTTGCAATGCATTGGCGTCGACGCCGCCGGTGAGCACTTTGCCCGACGCGGGCACGACGGTGTTGTAGGCGCGCGCGAGACGGGTAATCGAGTCGAGCAGGATCACGACGTCTTTCTTGTGCTCGACCAGCCGCTTGGCTTTTTCGATCACCATTTCGGCGACCTGAACGTGACGCGTTGCCGGTTCATCAAAGGTCGATGCGACGACTTCGCCGCGCACCGAGCGCTGCATTTCGGTCACTTCCTCAGGACGCTCGTCGATCAGTAGCACGATGAGAACAATGTCCGGGTGATTGGCGGCAATCGCGTGCGCCATGTGCTGCATCAGTACGGTCTTGCCGGATTTCGGACTGGATACCAGCAAACCGCGCTGGCCTTTTCCAATGGGCGCGATCAGATCGACCAGGCGGCCGGTCATATTCTCGTCGCCCTTCATATCGCGCTCGAGAATCAGCGGCTCGTCTGGAAACAGCGGAGTCAGGTTCTCGAACAGGATTCGATGCTTGGTCGAATCGGGCGCCTGGTCATTGACCTTGTCAACCTTGACCAGCGCAAAATATCGCTCGCCGTCCTTCGGCGTGCGCACTTCGCCTTCAATCGAGTCGCCAGTGTGCAGATTGAAGCGACGAATTTGCGACGGCGAGATGTAGATGTCGTCAGTGCTGGCCAGATATGAAGTTTCAGGCGATCGTAGAAAGCCGAAGCCGTCGGGCAACACTTCGAGCGTGCCGTCGCCGAAAATCTGCTCGCCGCCTTTGGCGCGTTTTTTTAGGATTGCAAACATCAACTCCTGTTTGCGCATCCGGTTCGCGTTGTCGATCTCAAGCCCGATCGCCATTTCGAGCAGTTGTGAGACGTGCAATGCTTTTAGTTCTGATAAGTGCATAGATTCACTAGAAGAAAAATGGGGCGCGTTGGTGATGAAAAAGCGCGCCCGCGGGGAAGGCGGTGGATCGATCGTCGATCCACCGGACTGATCAAAGGTTAGAGGTTGCTGTCGATAAACGCAGTCAATTGAGATTTGGAAAGCGCGCCGACTTTGGTACCGACTACAGCGCCGTCCTTGAACATCATCAAAGTGGGGATACCGCGGATGCCGTATTTCGCCGGCGTTGCCTGGTTCTCGTCGACGTTCAATTTCGCCACGGTGATCTTGCCCTGATATTCCTTGGAAACCTCGTCCAGGATGGGCGCGATCATGCGGCACGGGCCACACCATTCAGCCCAATAGTCGACTAACACGGGGCTTGCAGCCTTGAGAACGTCGGCTTCGAACGCCGCGTCACTGGTGTACTTAATGTCGCTCATTTTGAGCCTCTCGCTTGCGCGCGCTGCTGTAGCGCGCCGCATTTAGAAAGAAGAAAACTGCTTCAGGGGATTTGGGGGCGCAAGACCCAATTGCTAGACCGTACTGTAAGACTACGGACGGCGAATCGGCTGCACACCTTGACACCGATGGTATCACTTCTGTTTGGATAGGAAAATCTTTATCGCAGCGTCTGCTACCTACAATTGCCGCTTTTCTGCAGATGCAACGCGAAGCCTTCTTTGACCTGCTGGAGCGGACGCCGAGTGCGCTCTGGGTTGTAACGTCCAATCAGCGGTTGGCCCGCTCGATCGCGCACGAGTTTGACATTCGCCAGGTCAAGCGCTCGCTGGGCGTCTGGGAAACGCCTCAGGTTCTTCCCTTTGGGGCGTTCGTTGCAAAACTGTACGACGCCGCGCAACACGACCCGGATTTGACCGGGCTTTGCGCGCCTCTCACGCCCGCGCAGGAGCGCGCGCTATGGGAATCGGTGGTCGCCGACGGCGAGCTTGCAGTGCTGTCGTTTACCGCTACCGCTAACCTGGCGTCGAACGCGTGGCGTCTGGCGCACCAGTGGGACATTGCTTCGCGCGTGCGTCGGTATACGGCAGGCGCCGATACGCGCGCGTTTGTCGCGTGGGCCACGGAGTATCAGCGGCGGGTCGATGCCATAGGTGCGGTCGACCCCGCGCAGTTACCCGACATTGTTCGCGGACTGATCTGCAGCGGCGCGGTTTCTGTGCCGCCGATGATTGTTCTGGCCGGCTTCGATGAAGCCACCGCGCAACAGCAGCAACTGATCGACGCGTTGATTGCGCGCGGCACATCGTGTGAGCGATTCGAGCCGAAGCAGCACGCCGCGCCGGCACTGCGTGCGCAGTGCCACGACGAGCACGATGAAAATTTTCGCATGGCCGATTGGGTCGCTGCGCGGCTCGGTGAAAACTCGAACGCGCGCATTGGCGTCGTTGTTCCAGACCTGCAGATGCGCCGGCGGAGTCTGGCTTCCGCCCTCGACGCCACCTTGACGCCCGACCGACTGCTCGCACCAAGCGGCGTCCGCCCGTACACGATCTCTCTCGGTGGCTCTTTAGCAGAAATTCCGCTGGTCGCATTTTCACTGCGGGCGGTACGCGTGGTCGTCGGCGACGTCAGTTTCGACGAGGTCAGCGCGCTTGTCAGGTCGCCATACCTGGCTGGAGCCGACGCCGAACGCGATTTGCGTGATCGGTTGGATGCGGACTTGCGCAGGCGCTGCGAACGTGTAGTTTCATTTGACGGTCTGCTCGATGCTGTGGAACGCTCCGCGCGTGATTGCCGCATCGATGCTCCTCGCTTGCTGCACTGTCTGCACTCGTTGCGTGACTGGCGCCGAACGGAAACGGCAGTCTCTCGGCGGCCGTCGGAATGGTCGGGCGCGATAGCGAGAGTGTTGCGGTCGATCACGTCTTACGGCGCCGGCGATCGAGCACTCGATTCGGCCGAATTCCAGTCATTAGCGCGTTGGCAGGAATTGTTGGCAGAGTTTGCCGGGCTGGATCGGGTGGTGGGCCGTCTGGCAGCGGCAGGCGCGCTTGCGCAGCTCGAACGATTGGCGAGAGAAACCATTTTTCAGCCCGAGGGCGGAACTCCGGCGGTCCAGGTGCTGGGGATACTCGAAGCAAATTCGCTGGACTTCGATCATCTGTGGATCATGGGGCTCACCGCCGATGCATGGCCGCCGCCGGCGCGACCGCATGCGCTGTTGCCAATCGAATTACAGCGCGCGGCGGAAATGCCTGGAGCCAGTGCCGCAATCGAATTGAAGCGAGCGCGCCAACTGCTGCAGCGGTGGATGGCGGCTGCGCCAGAGGTGGTCATCAGTCACGCGGGACATGAAGGCGATCGAGCTCTTGCGTCCAGTCCACTGATTGCAGCGCTCGATATTTATTCACCAGTGCCGCACGCACCCCGCTTGATCGATGCACTGGGGGCATCGACGCTGACGTCGGACCTCGATTCAGTTGCGCCGCAGTGGATATCGAGCGCACTGCGCGGCGGCGCTACCGTCTTGAAGGATCAAGCCGCGTGCCCGTTCAGAGCGTTCGCGATTCATCGATTGAACGCGCGGGCGATCGACGCTGCGCATGACGGCCTTGATCACAGTGAGCGCGGTCAGCTGGTGCACGACGTGCTCGCGCAATTCTGGCGCGCGATGCCAGCGCCAACGCGCGATGCATTGGCAGCGACTTCATTCGAGCAGCGTCGTGAACTGTTAAACGCCGCCGCGCGCGGTGCTTTGGCTCGCCTCGGACGTCGTCGTAGCGCCCCAACGGCTGCGCTCGCCGCGCTCGAAACGGCGCGTCTGGTGCGTATCGTCGAACACTGGCTGCAATATGAACTCAAGCATCGTTCGGATTTTCGCGTGGTGGCCGTTGAAGAAGCGCGAACGGTGCAAATTGGCCCTCTTGCATTTACTGGGCGCCCTGATCGGATCGATGAGACGTCAGATGGCGCGCGCGTTGTCATCGACTACAAGACCGGCGGGCCAGTAAGTGGGGCATGGCTCGACCAGCGACCCGATGAGCCTCAGCTGCCGTTGTACTTGGCTGCGTTAGAGCCTGATGCAAAAGCGATTGCATTTGCGCGAGTGCGCGCCGGCGATTTTTGTTTGAGCGGCTTAGCGGCCACTCCGGAATTGCTGCCGGGGCAGAATCGTAATTGGGAGAAATCATTTCCAGACTGGCAGGCATTGGTTGACCATTGGTCGGTCGTGCTCGATCGGCTCGCAACCGCATTCGCTGATGGCGACGCGGCGGTGAACCCGAAGCGCCGGCCTCAAACCTGCCGCTACTGCAATTTGCCGACGCTGTGCAGAATCAACGAGCGTGGCGCGACGATCGATGTCGACGACGGCGTGGCAATGGCGCGTGATGATTAACGAGCGGCGCCAGCACGAAGACCTGCTTCGCAGTGACGATCAGGCTCGCGCGGAAGCGCTCGATCCGGAAAAAAGTTTTATCGTTCGTGCGCCCGCGGGATCGGGCAAGACAGAGCTTCTGACCCAGCGCGTGCTTGCGCTGCTGGCGACGGCAGACGCGCCGGAAGAGATCGTCGCGGTGACCTTCACGCGCAAAGCGGCTGCGGAAATGAAGGACCGGCTGCTGAAAGCGCTGAATCAACCTGCAGATGTTCCAACAGAGAAGTCGCACCACGTGCTCACCGCTCAACTCGCGCGGCGCGTAATGGCGCGCGACCGCGAGCTCGGATGGCAGCTCGCCGCCAACCCGGCGCGACTGCGAGTGCAGACGATCGACGCGTTGGCGCAATGGCTGGCTCATCAGTTGCCGGTCACGATGCAGCTCGGCGGCGCGACGGCGGTGACTGAACACGCCGAACCTTTGTATGACGCCGCAGCGCGCGCGACGCTGGCGTTGATAGATAGTTCTGAACAACTCGACCGTGAACCGGCGCAGCACGTCACGCGCTTACTAACTCATCTCGACAACGATGGTGCGCGCCTGCATCGGCTGTTGAGCGACATGCTCGCCAAGCGTGATCACTGGCTGCGTCGCATCAAGCCACTGGATCGCGCGACGCTTGAAGCGCCGTTGCAGCAAGCGTGCTCGGAGCAAATTGCGCGGATCTGCCGATGGTTGCCGCCGATGTACATCGACGAGATGCTGTCCCTTGCAAGCTACGCGGCTGGCAACGTGACGATTGAATCACGCCTGTCGCCGTGCGCGAACCTCGATGGTTTGCCCGAGGTGAGTCACCGACGGCTCGATGTATGGCTCGGAGTGGCAGCGATGCTACTGACCAACGAAGGCGACTGGCGCACCAAGTTCAACAAGAACGACGGTTTTCCTCCGACACTGAGTGCACGGCCGTACAAGCGCCGAATCACCGCGCTGACCGCCGCATTCCGGACAAACGATGAGTTGCGTGATGCATTACACGGGTTGCGCGAGTTGCCGGCGCCGCACTTTACCGATGCGCAATGGCAGGTGCTTGAATCGATAGTCGCGTTGCTTCCGCGCGCGGCGGCCGAGCTGATGCTGGCGTTTGGCGACGCGGGCGAAACCGACTTCGTTCAAGTGACACGCGCGGCGGTCAACGCGTTGGCCGACGAAGACGCCGCGAGCGATCTCGCCCATGCGCTGGACGCGCGCATCAAACACTTGCTGATCGACGAATTTCAGGACACTTCGATCTCGCAGTTCGAGCTGGTACAGCGTCTGATTGCCGACTGGCGAACCGGCGACGGGCGAACCGTCTTTGTTGTCGGCGATCCGATGCAATCGATATACGGGTTTCGAGAAGCCGAAGTGGGCTTGTTCTTGCGCGCGTGGAACGACGGCATCGCCAATGTGTCGTTGCGGCCGCTGATGCTGACCCGAAATTTTCGCTCGATGCAGCCGTTGGTGAGCTGGGTCAACGACGCCTTTGCTCGTGTGCTGCCGACAGGAAATGACATCGCCGCCGGCGCGGTGGCGTTTGAACCATCGATTGCAGCGGATCGTTCGGACGTTCATGCAAGTGGGTCGGCTGCGGTTTTGGTTCACGCGCTGCTGGACCAATCGCTGGACGCAGAAGCAGCGCAGGTGGTCGCAATAGTCAGCAGCATCTACGCGACAGAACCCAAAGCATCGATCGCGTTGCTGGTTCGTCAACGTGCGCACTTTGCACATATCGCGCCGGCGTTGCGCGCGGCGAATCTCGCATTCACTGCGGTTGAACTCGACGCACTGCTGGCGCGGCCGCTGGTGAACGATCTACTCGCGTTGACACGCGCGCTCGAGCATCTGGCCGATCGCGTTGCATGGCTCTCGGTGTTGCGGGCGCCGTGGTGCGGGCTCACTCTTGCCGATCTGGCAGCGCTCGCCGAGGGCGAGGCTGACGCGACGATCTGGCAGCTCGCGTGCGATCCGATACGCCGCTTGCGCCTGTCCGCCGATGGCCAGTTACGGCTGGCGCGGTGCATAACAGTGCTGACGCGTGCGCTCGAGTTGCGCGGGCGCGGACCGATAGCGGAGCGCGTTCGTGACACCTGGTGGCTGCTTGGAGGCCCAGCTTGCATTGCCACGGTGGCGGATCACGCAGATGCGAGCGCATTTTTCTCTCATCTCGCACGAAGTGAGGACGAATCGCGCGGCGCTTTCGACATGGACTCATTTCAGACGTCGCTGGCCCGACTGTATGCCGCGACCGATGCAGGTCCGAATGTGCTGCTGCAAGTGATGACGATTCACAAGGCCAAGGGACTCGAGTTCGATCACGTGATTGTTCCGGGTCTCGACCGCATACCTCCGCCGAAACAGGCGCAACTCATGCTCTGGCTCGACCGGCCGACCGAAGCGGGCGGCGAAGAGCTGTTGCTGAGCCCAATTTATGCGGCTGAAATCGCGCGCAGTGATGATTCAATTTACTGCTGGATAGCGCGGCGGCAGGAGGAGCGCATCGCGCACGAAGACGAGCGGTTGCTGTACGTAGCCGCAACGCGGGCGCGTAGGCAACTGCACTGGCTGGCGTGCGTGCCTACGAAAAACGGCGAACTCTGCCCTGCGCGTAAGCATTCGTTGCTGGCGCGGTTATGGCCGGCGGTCGAGCCCGCCTTCATGCGCGCGCTCAATGAGCGGCTGTTGCTGCCTGCTCCGATATCAGTGAACCAGCAGACGTTCGCGACGGCGACGTATGACCAATCGCTGCGTCGCTTGCCGAGCGATTGGGTAGCGCCGCTCGCGCCTCAATCGGTCGCGTGGAATGAAATCGAACCGGCTCCGGTGCACGATGTGGCCATCGAGTTTTCGTGGGCGGGGGAGGGCGCTCGCCGTGTCGGCATCGTGGTGCACCGCTGGCTACAGCGCATCGCGGACGATCGGCTGCAAAATTGGGATGCTGTGCGGGTGCGAGCGATTGCACCGCACATCGAACGCCAGCTCGCCGGCATCGGGATCACCGGAAACGATTTGAAAGTTGCAATCGGTCGCGTGCAGCAGGCGCTGATCAGCGCGCTTGGCGACGCTCACGCACGCTGGCTGCTGGGCTCTCATGACGAAGCGAGCAACGAGCTTCGATTGAGCGTCGCTACGGGCGTCGGCATCAAGCACATCGCGATCGATCGCACCTTCGTCGATGCAGGCGGCACGCGCTGGATCATCGACTACAAGACCGGAACACACGAAGGCGCTGATGCGGAGACGTTTCTTGACCGCGAGCAGCAGCGTTATAAAGAGCAACTCGATAACTACGCGGCAGCGTTCGGCGGCAAGGTTCGGTTGGGTTTGTATTTTCCGCTGCTGCCGGGTTGGCGCGAGTGGGCGCGCGAAGATGAAAGCTAGATCGACGCGTATTATTCGCGGCGGCGGGCCCCCTCGCACTGGGGCGCCGTGAACCTGGTCAGGTCGGGAACGAAGCAGCCACAGCGGAGTGCTCCAGGTGCCGAGGTTCAGGCTCGCCTTTTCTGCTGTGCGGAAAACGAGCCGTGGCTTATCACAAGATGCAAGAAGGGGCTTGCCCTCTCTTGGAACTCCCCCTTACGCACCTGCTATGACATTTCGTGTCGCTGCTGTGCGAGTACAGGACTGTGAGGTTGTATTCGCGCTGATTCGCGCTCTGGCGGAGTATGAAAAGCTCGCCGCGCAAGTGGTCGGCACTGTCGAGGATCTGCGGCGCGAGCTTTTTTGCGATCGTCCGGTGATCGAGGCGGTGATTGCGTGGGAAGAACAGCTGCCGCTTGGCTTCGCACTGTACTTTCACAACTATTCGACCTTTCTCGCGCGCCGCGGTCTTTATCTCGAAGACGTTTTTGTCGTGCCCGAGGCGCGTGGTCGGGGTATCGGCAAGGCGCTGATTCGTCACTGCGCGCGCGTTGCAGTCGAGCGCAACTGTGGGCGATTCGAATGGTCGGTGCTCGACTGGAACCAACCGGCGATCGAGTTCTACCAATCGATCGGAGCAGCGCTGCTGCCGGACTGGCGTATCTGCCGGCTTACGGGGGCGGCTTTGTTGCGACTCGCGCAGCCGTAAAATCGAGGCATGTCGTACCAGGTTCTCGCCCGCAAATATCGACCGCGCGATTTTTCCACGCTGGTCGGGCAGGAGCACGTTGTGCGTGCGTTAACGCACGCACTGACCGAGAATCGCCTCCATCACGCCTATCTATTCACCGGCACGCGTGGCGTGGGCAAGACCACATTGGCTCGTATTCTCGCCAAGGCGCTGAATTGCATCGGTCCCGATGGAACCGGTGGAATTACCGCAACGCCGTGCAACGTATGCGAGCCGTGCACAGCAATCGACGCCGGCCGTTTTATCGACTATATCGAGATGGATGCCGCAAGTAATCGCGGTGTCGATGAAATGGTGCAATTGCTCGAGCGCGCGATGTACGCGCCGAGCCAGGCGCGTTTCAAGGTATACATGATCGACGAGGTCCACCAGCTGTCGTCGCACGCGTTCAATGCGATGTTAAAGACCCTCGAAGAACCGCCTGACTACGTCAAGTTTATTTTGGCGACGACCGATCCGCAGAAAGTTCCGGTCACCGTGTTGTCGCGCTGCCTGCAGTTCAACCTGAAGCAGATGACTCCGCCGGCGATTGTCTCGCACCTGAATGAAATTTTGACAGCAGAGAAAATCTCCGGCGAGCTGCCGGCGCTGCGTGCATTGGCGCATGCGGCGCGCGGCAGTATGCGCGACGGTTTGTCGCTGCTGGACCAGGCTATTGCCTATTCCGGAGGTGAAGTCGGGCTCGAAGCGGTGCGGACGATGCTGGGTTCGATCGATCAGGGCGTATTGATCAAAGTGCTCGACGCCATCGTCGCACGCGATGCGCGGCAGGCGCTTGCGATCGCGGATCAGATGAATGAACACAGTGTTTCATTTGCGCAGGCCATGCGCGATTTGGCGAGCCTGCTGCATCGCATTGCCTTGATTCAGCAAGTGCCGAGCGCGGCGGACGATGAAGTCGACGCAGATGATCTGCGCCGTTTGGCATCGGCACTGGCAGCTGACGAAATCCAGTTGTTCTATCAAGTAGCACTCCATGGGCGTAACGAAATACAGTTGGCGCCTGACGAATACGCGGGTTTCACGATGGCGTTGATGCGGATGCTCGCGTTTGCGCCAGCGCAAGAGCAGGTGCCGGCCGCGGCTACTCCCGCGCTGCCGGGCGCGCGCATTGATCCAGCGATACCGCTCTCAAAGGCGTCAACGCCAGCTTCAACTCTGGCGACTGAGAAAACTTTCGCGCCGTTCGATGGCAATTGGACGCAATTGGTGGCGCGTTTAAAAGTAACAGGCTTGGTGCGTGAGCTCGCGCAGCGCAGCGAGCTGGTGGCGCACGATGGCGATCGATTGAAGTTGCGGGTGCCGCTTAAAACGCTGCTCGACGCGGGCTCTTTACAAAAGTTGCAAACGGCGATCAGTGAAGCCCTCGGGCGTCCGATGCGTCTGGCGGCAGACGTCGGCAGCACCGTCGGACCGACCTCTGCCGGTATCGCGGAGCAGGCGCGGCTGGACAAGCAGCGGCAGGCAGAGGAGGCGATTTACGCCGATCCCTTCGTGCGAGAATTGATCGAGAACTTCGGCGCATCGGTCGACGCTGCGTCGATTCGACCGCGCAATGAGAGTAACGATAGCGACACGGAAAAGACCTCATGATGAAAGGC
>JACCZX010000188.1 GCA_013695705.1 Burkholderiaceae bacterium
TCAGAGCGATATGACGACCCACAAACACGCGCGCGTACTGATCCTGGGCTCTGGCCCGGCCGGATACACCGCGGCCGTCTACGCCGCTCGCGCTAATTTGAAGCCTGTTCTGGTGACCGGACTCGCACAAGGCGGGCAGTTGATGACGACGACCGATGTCGACAATTGGCCGGCAGATGCCCAGGGGGTGCAGGGTCCGGATTTGATGACGCGTTTTCTCGCTCACGCCGAGCGTTTCAATACGGAAGTGATCTTTGATCACATTCACACTGCGAAGCTAGACGAGCGCCCGCTTCGGCTGATCGGCGACTCGGGTGAATACACGTGCGATGCGTTGGTCATCGCGACCGGCGCGAGCGCGATGTACCTCGGCTTGCCGTCGGAGCAGGCATTCATGGGCAAAGGCGTGTCGGGGTGCGCAACGTGCGATGGGTTTTTCTACAAGAATCAGGACGTTGCGGTGGTCGGCGGTGGCAATACCGCGGTCGAAGAAGCGCTGTATCTGACCAACATTGCAAAAAAAGTGACCCTTATTCACCGGCGTGACAAGTTTCGCGCGGAGCCGATCAACGTCGATCACCTGATGCAAAAGGTGAAAGACGGCAAGGTCGAGATCAAGACGTTCAACGTGCTCGACGAAGTACTGGGCGATGAACGCGGCGTCAATGCGGTACGGATCAAGAACACTCAAACCAGTGTCACCGAGCAGATTTCGTTGCAAGGCGTCTTCATCGCGATTGGTCATCGCCCAAACACCGAGATTTTTGCAGGTCAGCTCGACATGCAAAACGGCTACATCATCACCAAAACCGGACTCGCGGGCATGGCCACCGCGACCAGTGTGGCCGGCGTTTTTGCGGCGGGCGACGTGCAGGACCACGTTTATCGCCAAGCCATAACCAGTGCCGGCACCGGTTGTATGGCAGCGCTCGACGCGCAGAAATATCTGGAAAATCTTGAAGCCGTTGCTCCTGCGCCGGCGTCGCTGGCTGCGCTCGCCGCGTAATTCGTGCGGACCCGGGATTGGCATGGCGCAAAAATTCACGCAGCTGGCGCAGCTCGAAGCACTGCGCCTCACGCTGACGCGTGAGGCGCGCGAGCGCGATGTTGCTGCAGTCGAGCAGCGTGCGCGGGAAGTAACGGCGCTAAAAACTGTCGACGAATTTCGCCAAGCCGTTGGCGATGTCACTCCACTGAACGGCAAGCCGCGTGTCGAACACAAGCGCGTGCCGCTCCCGCCATTGGCGTTACAGCGGCAAGAAGACGAGCGCCTTGTGTTGGTGGCAGCGGTGTCGGACGAATTCGAAATCGACACGCTTCTACATACCGACGACGAGCTATCGTTTTGCCGGCCCGGCGTCAGCCCGGACGTGCTGCGCAAACTGCGGCGCGGTGAGTGGGTGATCCAGGACGAAGTCGACCTGCATGGCTGCCGCACCGATGAAGCTCGCGAACTACTGGCAGTCTTTTTGCGTGAAGCCGGCAAGCGCGGCTTGCGCTGCATCCGTGTGGTGCACGGCAAAGGCCTGGGCTCGAAAGGGCGGCAGCCGGTGCTGAAAGGAAAGACCAAGATCTGGCTCGCCCAGCGTGACGACGTCATCGCGTTCTGCCAGGCGCGAACTACCGAAGGCGGGAGCGGCGCACTGGTCGTGTTGCTAAAACCGACTAGCGGGAAAGCCGCCTAGCACTTTCCGCAAACGCTATACCGCGGCTTCGCCCTCTTCACCGGTGCGGATGCGGATCACCTGTTCCACCGAGCACACGAAAATTTTTCCGTCGCCGATCTTGCCGGTGCGAGCTGCCTTGGTAACGGCCTCAATCGCGCGCTCGACGAGCGAGTCGGGCACTACTGCCTCCACCCTGATCTTCGGCAGAAAATCGACCACATACTCGGCGCCCCGATAAAGCTCGGTGTGGCCTTTCTGGCGCCCAAAACCCTTGACCTCGGTGACCGTCAGCCCGGTTACGCCGACATCGGCAAGCGCTTCGCGCACCTCATCCAACTTGAACGGCTTGATAATCGCGGTGATCTGTTTCATGTTCGCTTTCGACTTGTTTGCGTAATTCTAGAGGCTGACGCTTTCTTCGCGAAAACGATTTGTCACCGGATAGCGCCAGTCGCGGCCAAAGCTCCGGTGCGTGACGCGAATCCCGATTGGCGACTGGCGACGTTTGTATTCGGACAACCGAATCATGCGCACCACCTTGCGCACCATCGCTTCATCGTGATCGGCGGCGACTATTTCGGCGATCGACTGGCCTTGCTGCATGTAAAGGTCGATGATCTCGTCAAGGATGTCATACGGTGGCAGCGAGTCCTGGTCGGTCTGGTCGGCTTTTAGCTCGGCACTGGGCGCGCGCGTCAGAATTCGCTCCGGAATGACCGGCGCAATTGAATTGCGGTAGCGGCACAGCCGGTACACGAGCGTTTTCAAAATATCCTTAATCACTGCAAAACCGCCAGCGAGATCGCCATATAAGGTCGAATAGCCGACGGCGGTTTCGGATTTGTTTCCAGTGGTCAACACGATCGATCCGTACTTGTTCGACAACGCCATTAACAGCGTTCCTCGGATGCGCGCCTGCAGATTTTCTTCGGTCGTATCCCAGGTCAATCCGCGAAACTCCCGCGCCAGAGTGGACAGATACGCATCGAACGCGGGCTTGATTGGAAGTACGTCGTACCGCACATTCAGAATCTGCGACATCTCACACGCGTCAGCCAGGCTCATGGGCAACGTGAATTGAGACGGCATCATCACGGCACGCACACGCTCAGCTCCCAGTGCATCGACCGCAATCGCAAGCGTTAGCGCCGAGTCGACGCCGCCAGAAAGGCCGACGATTGCGCCGGGAAATCCGTTTTTGCCGAGATAGTCTCGCACTCCCAACACGAGCGCCGCATAAACAGACGCTTCGTCGGTTGGTTCGACGTCAACGCCAGATCGCTGCGGTACGCCATCGATAAAGTTGACCAGCAGCAAGCTTTCTTCGAAGCGCGGGGCGGTGGCGACGATCAAGCCGTCGGCGTCAAGCACGAACGATGCGCCGTCGAACACCAGCTCGTCCTGGCCTCCGACCATGTTGGCGTAGACCACCGGCAGTCGATAGCGCGTTACATTTGCGCGCAGCGTATCGAGGCGCTGCTGCTGCTTTCCCAGATTAAACGGCGATGCGTTCAGCACCAGCAAGACCTCCGCCCCGGCGGATTTCGCGCACTCGGGTGCATAACAGAACCAGGTGTCCTCGCAAACGTTGATGCCGAACGAAGTGCCATTGAGCTCGAAGACCAGCGGGCGATTGTCGGGCGTGAAATAGCGCTGCTCATCGAAAACGTCGTAATTGGGCAAATCATGTTTGCAGTACGTGCCCAGGACGACGCCGCCCTGCAACAGCGATGCCGCGTTGAATCGGTGCCCTTCGCGCGCGAGCGGATGGCCAATGATGACGGTAAGTTCGGGGTACTGCAGCATCTGCGCGGCGAGGGTCTGCAAGGCAGAGTCGGCCGCTGCGTAAAATGCGCGTCGCAGTAGCAGATCTTCGGGCGGATAGCCGGTTAGAGATAATTCCGGCGTCAGCAACAGGTCGGCCCCCGCTGCAGCGGCACGCGATGCCGCTTCGATAATTTTTTTGCTGTTGCCCTCGAAGTCGCCGACGGTGCAATTGAGCTGCGCAACCGCGACTTTGACTTTAGAACTCATGAACAACCTCGAAGATGGCGTGAATTATTGCACGCGCATCGTCAGTGATCTGGCATCCATCGGCCAGGCCAGGTGGAACGCGCTGGTGGTTGGCTCTGCAGCTGACAGCCCGTTTCTGCGTTACGAGTTTTTGCACGCGTTGCACACTACCGGCTGTGCGTCGCCGCGCTCAGGCTGGGAGCCTCAATACCTGACGCTATGGCACGACGATGAACTTGCCGGCGCGGTGCCGTTGTATCGCAAGCATCATTCGTATGGTGAATACGTCTTCGATTGGGCATGGGCCAGTGCGTATCAACAGCACGGTATCGAGTACTACCCCAAGTGGCTGGCGGCAGTTCCATTTACGCCCGTGCCCGGCACGCGATTGATTGCTCGCGACCTGCCAACGCGGGCGGCGCTCGCGCGTGCGCTCGTGACGCAAGCAACAGCATCGGGCCTGTCGTCATTGCACGTGCTGTTCGCACCGCCCGAGGAGATCTCAGAGCTTGAGCAAACAGGATTGCTGTCGCGCCGAGCGGTGCAGTTTCACTGGTTCAACCGCGACTATTCCTCGTTCGACGACTACCTTGCATCGCTGGCACAGCCGAAGCGAAAAAAAATCCGGGCCGAGAGGCGACAAGTGACTGCCGCCGGAATTACGTTCAAGCGCAAAGTAGGTAGCGAGATATCCGATTCAGACTGGCAGCTGTTCGTGCGCTGCTATGCGTCGACATACGCCGCACACTATTCCACTCCTTATCTGAATCGCCGGTTCTTTCTGCAGATCGCGCAAACGATGCCGCAGGCTTTACTGATGGTCATCGCCTCTCGGGATGGCCGGCAGATCGCGGCCGCACTCGCGCTGTTCGATCGCGAACGGCTCTACGGCCGCTACTGGGGCAGCACCGAATATGTGCCGTGTCTGCACTTTGAAGCGAGCTATTACCAGATGATCGAGTTTGCGATCGAGCGGCGGCTCAAGGTGTTCGAAGGCGGCGCTCAGGGTGAACACAAACTGGCGCGAGGATTCGAGCCCGTAACAACTCACTCGTCGCACTGGCTGGCGCATCCAGCTTTTGCTGATGCCGTCGAACGCTATTTGCAACGCGAGACCGGCGGCATCGAAGCGTATGTCGACGAATTGCAGGAACGAAGCGCATTGCGCCGCGCGGCAGCAACAGAGTGAACCCTTCCAACTTCGCTGCAGCTTTGCTGATGGTGACCATCTGGGGGCACGCCGCTGCGCGCCGGCCCCTTCGGGGAGTCCGAGCAAACCCCCTTTGCTTCGATGCGAAAGCTAGCCACGCATGAAGCCTTCCCACCTCGCTGCAGCTCTGCTGATGGTGACCATCTGGGGGTTTAACTTCGTCGTCATCCGCTGGGGGCTCGACAACGTGC
This sequence comes from Burkholderiaceae bacterium, assembly GCA_013695705.1. Lineage (GTDB taxonomy): Bacteria > Pseudomonadota > Gammaproteobacteria > Burkholderiales > Burkholderiaceae_F > JACCZX01. The sequence continues at coordinate 5,082 of JACCZX010000188.1, forward strand.
CGCCGATGACGCTGACGTTCTTCCGCTTCGCATTGGCTGCGTTTCCGGCGGTGTTATTCGTCCGACGTCCCCAGCCGTCTTGGCGGCTGGTTACCGGTTACTGGCTGTTCGCATTCACGATTCAATTCGGTCTGCTGTTCGGCGGTATGCAGGCCGGCATGCCGACCGGCCTGGCGTCACT
>JACCZX010000214.1 GCA_013695705.1 Burkholderiaceae bacterium
CACGAATACAGCGCTTTGCCCGGCTGGGTCAGTCGGTCGACGTTGTTGGCAATCAACACGCGCAGCAACGGCCGCGCGTCGGCGCCGTTGAGGTCGACCGACCGCATGTGCGAGACATCGAACATCCCTGCATCGCGCCTCACGGCGTGGTGCTCTTCAATCTGCGAGCCATAATTGAGCGGCATTTCCCAGCCGCCGAAGTCGACCAGCTTGGCGCCAGCGGCAACATGAGTTTCATACAACGGTGTGCGGTGCAGCTTCATGAAGCCTCAAGGCAAAGAGTTCGCGCACCGACCATGCGTCAGTGCGCGCCCCCCTGTCCCTTGTGCCTGAGAGTTCGGAATCCAATGCCGGATTCGCTGCACCTTCGGCGCCGTCACGATTCGACGGTCTCTCCAGAGTCGCTCGCGCGATGCGGTTCTTGCACCTGAGCGATTACGGGCGTTGCGCCTTCGGCGGTGATCCGATGCCAAATCGAATCACGCTCTCCCGCGTCGCGCTATGAGCGAAGGCGCAGCGTAGCAAATTACAGACCGGCGACGGAGACCTCCGCCGACGATGCCAGACTACAGCGTTACTGTTTTCTCGTGTCGTCTGCCGGGTTTACATAGGTAACGCTCCACGGTCCGATTCCGTGAACTTGAACGATCGTCTCTTCCTTGTTCCAGGCAAAGTGAGTGGTCTTGGGCTGCATGATGGCAATGCTGCCCGCGGTCAAAGCTTTCGTATGCGCTCGGTCGAACTTGTCCCCGGAGCCCATGTTGAACGTGCCGGAAATCACCGTAACGTGCTCGATCGCCGGATGCCAGTGCGCCGGAATCTGATAGTTCGCCGGAAGTCGCAAGCGAAACGTTACTGGCCCAGCCTGATTTAGCGGACCTTCGATCACTGCGAGCTTCGCGCCCGGCGGCAGCGATGGAATGTCGACCCATTTGAACTCGTCGGGAGTGACCATCAGATGGTCGCTCGGCATCGTTGTGTGCGCGCCGGATTGCGCTGAGGCTACCGGCGCTGTGAGGGCGCCAAGGGCAAGCGTTACAGACAGTGTGAAAAGCATGTTTCGCATTTGCATTCTCCTGTCCTGAAGTGTGCGTCTACTGCGATTGCTCCGACTCAAAGTGTTCTCAGAAATGCTGTCAAGTCAGTCTTTTCTTGGCCCGTCAAACCCATACTGAAGCGCGTGTCATAGAACTCGACTGCTGCGTGCAGATCTTTGGCGAAACCGTTGTGGAAGTACGGCGCACGAGCTGCCAGCCCGCGCAGTATCGGACCCTTGAAGCGTGCGATGTCTTTCCATTTGCCGCTGATCAGCGCGCGACCCGGGTCGGTCGTTTGAATCATCTCGCCGGTCGTCTTATGGCGCAGCGTGTAGAGCGGCATATCGGGCGTGCGGCGCGACGCGTCAGTCAGGCCGATGTCGAGAGGGAGCGGCACCGAATGATTCCCCACGTTCGGCGAGTTGTGACACGTGGTGCAGGTTCCCGGGATGGTGGCCACGCCGAGGGCGTCGTTCAAGCCTTTGACATCGCGCAGTTGAATCGGCTTGGTGTTGAATAGCGCTTGCCCGCGCGCGATCGAGCTGCGTGCCGCCGCCACACGTTCGCGCAGTTGCGCATTGGCAATGCTGGCGTCTGGCTGCGCGTCAGTCCACGATTTGAACAGCGTCATCGCGAGCGGAGTGAATGGCGCCAGCGACCGGTAGTCGCCTGCCAGCGTGTCATTGATTCCGAAATAGAAGGTTTCGGCCGATAAGATCGCTGGACCGCCGCGCGCCGCCTGCGCAGTCAAGTGACCGACCTCGCGATCGAAGATCTGCGCCGTAAATAGGCCGAGCTGAAAATCGACGATTGCCTTGCGCTGCGCGTCGCTGATCGGCAGCGGCGCTTCCGAATGCCCGACCGTGGCGCCATTGGACTGGTTACCCAGGCTCAAATGCAGCGTTGCAAAACAATCGGTCGTGCCGAACAGGCAATCGAGCGAAGCCTGGTCGGCGATAGTCTCGCGCCCGTCCCACATTACTGCGCTCAGATAATCGAGGTTCGCGGTGGGAAGCGGGCGGCGAAATAGAGACAACTCTTTTGCACTGGCAAACCCATACGGATCATCGACTGCGGCCAGCTCGAACTCAGCGTTATCCGGCATCTTGATACCGACCCGAATCAATCCTCTGTTGAGCAGCATGCTGTAGGCGTTGCGGCGCGCCTCGACAGTAGACACATCAGCGGTTGGAGAGTTCGAACCATCAACGCGCCGGAAGATGGGATCCATACCTTCACTTTTCTCAAAGCGTTCCTGCACCCCGCGCGGCGTGATGCTCCAGCCTTCGCCTTGTATGTGGCAGCTTGAGCAGCTGCGACCGTTGATTCCGAGGTCCTGGAAGAACGGGCCGGTACGGTCGATCACTCCAGAGCGGCTGAAGGT
>JACCZX010000218.1 GCA_013695705.1 Burkholderiaceae bacterium
GGACCTGGCGGCGGGTGCTCGCCAGAGCACCGGCGTTTTTTCGATCCCGAATTTTTTAGCATCGTGTTGTTCGATCAGCGCGGTGCCGGCGCATCGACGCCGGTGGGCGAGGCGCTCAACAACACCACTTCCCATCTAATCGCCGACATCGAGTTGTTGCGCAAGTATCTGGAGGTTGAACGGTGGCTGATATTCGGCGGCTCCTGGGGCAGCACCCTGGGCCTGGCGTACGGGCAGGCACACCCGGAGCGCTGCGCCGCATTCGTGCTGCGCGGAATTTTCCTTGGGCAGCAAAGCGAGATCGACTGGTTTTTGTACGGCTTGCGTACGATTTTTCCGGAAGCCTGGCATCGGTTTGCGAGCATGCTGCCGCCGGCGGAGCGCAAGGATTTGCTGAAGGGCTACTTGAAGCGGTTGTTCGATTCGGACGCACGGATTTACCTGCCTTTTGCTCGCGCGTGGAGCGAATACGAGGGTTCGTGCTCAACGTTGCTGCCAAATCCCGAGCTGGTGCGCCACTTTGCCGATGAAGCGCTCGGCCTGGCGCGCATGGAAGCGCACTATTTTGCGCACCAGTGTTTTCTGGCGCCGAACCAGTTGCTAAATAATATCTATCGCATCCGTCATCTGCCCGCCTCGATTGTGCAGGCGCGCTACGACATGGTGTGCCCGATCGTCAACGCAGACCAGTTGGCCCGGGCGTGGCCCACCGCCAGTTATGCGATTGTCCCCGATGCGGGACATTCGGTCTGGGAGCCGTCGGTAAGTACGATCATGGTGGCCGAAATCGAGCGTATGAAGCTGCATCTGGCCGGCTAGCTCATGCCGCTGCGCGCCGCGCTTGTTGGTTCGCGCGCGCAGGACTACGATCGTTCGCATCGCGCCACTACCACAGGAGCAAGCATGAAAGTCGCCGACATACTCCGGGTCAAAGGCACTGCGTTGTACACCGTCACGCCCGACGCGCCGCTTAAAGATGCGGTCAACCTGATGGCAGAGCTCGACATCGGCTCCGCCGTAGTGATGGAGTTTGGCGAGTTAACGGGCATGCTGACATTTCGCGAAGTGATCAATCGGCTGCATCAGAACGGCGGTGCGATCGGCGATGTCACAACCCGCGCCGCGATGGATCCCGCGCCGCTAACGGTGACCTCCGATACCGACATCATGGAAGTGCGGCGCCTGATGCTCGAGCGGCATGCTCGTTACTTGCCGGTGATGGATGGTCGCACGCTAGCTGGTGTTATTTCTTTTTACGACGTTGCCAGGGCTGTGCTCGAAGAGCAAAGCTTCGAGAACAAGATGCTGAAGGCATATATCCGCGATTGGCCGGAGACGGAAGAGGCCCGCAGCTGAGTGGCGCGGCGCCCTTAGCCGACGCAGAACAACTGACGCGGTCCGAAGCTGGGCGGTTGACGCAGGACTTTCGCGTTGCCGTCATAGGCGCCGGTATCGCGGGCTTAGCGTGCGCGCGGAGGCTTTTTGCGCGCGGGGCCAAGGTTACGGTGTTCGAACAAAACCGCAGACCAGGCGGCCGTGCCGCAACCCTGCGCACCGAGTTCGGCAATTTCGATCACGGCGCGCAATATTTCACCGTGCAGAGTCATACCTTCGAGCGCACCGTTGCGCAGTGGATGCAGGCCGGTATCGCCGCACGCTGCACCGGTCGCATTATTGCGATCGAGGGCAAGACGACCGAAGATAAGACAGCATCGTCCGCGCGCTACGTCGGTGTGGGAGGAATGATCTCGATCGCGCGCCATGTTAGCGAGGGGCTCGATGTGCGGCTCGATACTCGAATCGGCTCGATTTTGAGAGTAGGGTCGCGCTGGTCGCTGCTCGATGAAAATGAACGCTCGCCTGCGCCTGGCGGATTTGACGCGGTGGTGCTGGCGATGCCATCGGTCGATGCTGCGCGGCTGGCCGTGGCGGCGCCGGCACTGGTGCAGCACCTGAACATGGTCGAGTGGCGGCCCTGCTGGGCGGCACTTTTGACAACGCATGCTTCGAGCGGCTTTGATTTTGCCGGCGCGTTCGTCAACGATCACGCAGCACTCGCGTGGGTTGCGCGAGAAAATGACGACTCCGGATCCGAGCGCTGGGTGTTGCACGCAACAGCGAGCTGGTCGGCGTCACGCGTGAGTACGTCGAGCGACGACATTGCCTCGCTGCTGGCGCAAGCGCTAGCCGAGCGCTTCAATTTCGGCTTTCGTCCAGCGTTCATGGCTGGGCATCGGTGGCTGCACGCAACGCCGGTCAGGCCGTTGCTCGAGCGCTATTTGTGGGACGCCGAGTCGCGCATCGGTGCGATCGGCGATTGGTGTCAGGGCCCGCGGTTCGAAGGAGCGTATTTATCCGGTGATGCGCTCGGCGCGTCGATGGTTCCTTGAGCGCGCATCAATCCACACTGCTACGCGAACGGCGCTTCGCGCCTCTATTCTGGGTTCAGTTTTTCGGCGCGGCGAATGACAACGTGTTCAAGTTCGCATTCACGCTGCTTGCAACATACGCCGCGGCAGACTGGGGCGGTGTGGATCCGCGCTATGCGGGCTTCGCGATCGGCGCGCTTTTCATTGCACCGTTTGTGTTGTTCTCGGCAACCGGCGGCCAGCTTGCGGACAAACTCGAGAAAGCGTCGCTGATTCGCCGGCTGAAGGATGCCGAGATCGGCGTGATGGTGCTGGCGGCAATCGGGTTGAGCATGCAATGGCCGACTCTGGTGTACGTAACGGTCTTCCTTATCGGCCTGCAGGCGACAGTGTTTGGACCAGTCAAATACTCATACCTGCCGCAACACTTGAACGCTGGCGAATTGACAGGTGGCAACGGGCTGATCGAAATGGGCACCTTCGTCGCGATATTGATCGGCACCATCGTCGCCGGCGTTTTGCTGAACGCGTTTGATCATGGTGCGGCAGTGGTGGCAGCGGTCGTGCTGGCGCTGGCCATGGTCGGCAGGTTCGCTGCGGGATTCATTCCGATTTCGCCGCCCGCCGACGCGGCACTGCGGATCAACTGGAATCCGTTTTCGGAAACATGGGCCAACCTGAAAATTGCGCATAAAGATCGGGCGGTATTCAATTCGATCCTCGGAATTTCATGGCTCTGGTTTTTCGGATCGGTGTTTTTGACGAGTTTGGCGCCGTTCGCGCGTAACGTTCTTGGCGGCAACGAGGCGGTCGTGACGTTTTTGCTCGCTGTTTTTTCGATCGGCATTGGCCTTGGTGCATTGTTGACCGAGCGATTGTCAGGGCGAAAGGTTGAAATTGGGCTGGTTCCTCTCGGTTCGATCGGGATGACTGTATTCGCGGCGGATCTTTACTTTGCCTCGCTTCGCATTGTGTTGGACGTCACGCCGACTTCCGGCACATTGATGGAATTTTTCGTGCTCGAGGGCGCGTGGCGCATCGTGTTGGACCTCGCACTGCTGTCGACCTTCGCCGGACTTTATTCCGTGCCGCTATATGCGCTGATTCAAAGCCGCGCGCAGAAGACGCACGTGGCACGCATCGTGGCCGCCAACAATATTCTGAACGCGTTGTTTATCGTGCTGGCGTCGATCGTGGCGGCCGTCGTGTTGCAATCCGGACTGACGCTCCCTGAGCTTTTCCTGGTTGCGGCATTGATGAATGCTGCAGTTGCTGCTTACATTTATCTCCTGGTACCTGAATTCCTGTTGCGATTCCTGGCATGGTTGCTGGTGCACACGCTCTACAGGCTGCGCTCGACCGGAACCGACCGACTTCCGGTATCCGGACCTGCCGTCCTGGTCTGTAATCACGTCAGCTTCGTCGACGCCATCGTCATCATGAGCGAGAGCCCGCGGCCAATCCGCTTCGTGATGGATCACAACATTTTCAGGATTCCGGTGTTGCGCACTTTTTTCAGCCAGTTGAAGGCAATTCCGATAGCGTCTGCGCGCGTCCATCCCGAGACGCTGCAGCGTGCTCATCAGCGCATCGAACAAGCGCTCGACGAAGGTGAAATGGTCTGCATTTTTCCGGAGGGCCGGATTACCGATACTGGCGAGCTCAGCCCATTTAAGCCGGGCGTGCGGCGGATCGTCGAGCGCAACCCCGTGCCTGTCATTCCGATGGCGCTGCGTGGGCTCTGGGGATCGTTTTTTTCTCGCTACGGTGGCGCCGCGTTTTCGCAGCCGATCGATGCGCGACTGCGGCGCGGCGTTCGTTCACGGTTGGAACTAATCGTCGGCGTTCCGGTGCCGCCCGAGATGGCAACTCCGGAGCTGCTGATGCAGCGCGTGTATGAGCTGCGGGGCCAGCAGCTATAACTTCGCCTCGGGCACAATCCGCGAGCGATGTCTTCCACCTTCGGTCACCTGTTTCGCGTTACGAACTTCGGCGAATCGCACGGGCCGGCGATCGGCTGCGTGATCGATGGCTGTCCGCCGGACATGCCGCTCACAGAAGCTGATCTGCAGCGTGATCTAGACCGTCGCAGGCCCGGCACTTCACGCCACGTAACGCAGCGTCGCGAGTCCGATCGAGTCGAAATTTTGTCGGGTGTGTTCGAGGGTCGCACCACCGGTACGCCGATCGCGTTGCTGATTCGAAACGAAGATGCTAAAGGGCGTGATTACGATGATTTGGTTGATACGTTCCGCCCCGGCCACGCCGATTACACGTACTGGCGCAAATACGGGCGGCGCGATCCGCGCGGGGGCGGGCGCTCGTCGGCGCGGTTAACAGCGCCAATGGTTGCCGCCGGCGCTGTCGCAAAAAAATGGCTCAACGAAAAGTTCGGCACCGAAGTGCGCGGCTGCATGCAGCAGTTGGGCGAAATCGATATTCCGTTCACGAGCTGGGCCGAGGTTGAAACGAATGCGTTTTTTGCGCCAAACAACGGCGTTGTGCAGCAGCTTGAGGACGCGATGGATGCTCTGCGCAAGAGCGGCGATTCGGTCGGCGCGCGGCTGCGCGTGATGGCTAGCAACGTGCCGCCTGGACTCGGTGCGCCGCTGGCGGGCAAACTCGACGCCGATATCGCGCACGCCATGATGGGAATCAACGCGGTCAAGGGTGTCGAAATTGGCGCAGGTTTTACCAGCGTGCGGCAAAAAGGTTCGCAACACGGCGACGAACTGCTGCCATCCGGCTTTGCCAGCAACAACGCCGGGGGAGTGCTCGGCGGCATTTCGACCGGACAGGACATTGAAGTGTCGATCGCGCTCAAGCCAACGTCGAGCGTGCGATTGCCGCGCCGTTCGATTACGCGCGATGGCATGCCGACAGTTGTTGAAACGCTCGGCCGGCACGATCCATGCGTGGGAATTCGCGCGACGCCTATCGCGGAAGCGATGCTGGCGCTGGTACTGATGGATCACGCGTTGCTGCAACGCGCGCAAAACGGTGACGTCGTGCATGAGTTGCCGGCGATTGCCGCTTGTGCAGAGCCTGCAAACGATGCTTGAACGCCTACGGAGAATTGTCTTATGAATGTCGTATTGCGAATCGCCGCCGCCGCCGCGTTAAGCGCGCTCGCCGCATGCGAAACAGTGCAAACCACCGACGCCGGTGCAGTCGGCGTCACGCGTCAACAGCGCGTCAGCTCGCTGGTCACCGCCAAGGAAGTCGAGGCGGCGGCTGACAAGCAGTACGACGAGATGATGGCAGTGGCGCAGCAAAAGGGTTTGCTGAACAGAAACCAGCAGCAGGTGCAGCGCGTGCGAACGATTGCGCAGCGGTTGATTCCACAGACCCGCGTCTTCCGGCAGGACGCGCCCGGGTGGGCGTGGGAAACCAATGTTTTGACATCGAAAGACATTAACGCGTGGGCGATGCCAGGCGGCAAGATGGCGGTCTATACCGGGTTGATCGAGCGACTGAACGTAACCGACGACGAACTGGCTGCCGTGATGGGCCACGAAATTGCGCACGCACTGCGCGAGCACGCGCGCGAGCGCATCGCTCGACAGATGGGTACCCAGGCGGTGTCTACCATTGGCTCGATCGCGCTGCAGATATTTACCGGCGTGCAGCTAGACCCGCAGTTAACTGGCTCGGTCGGCCAGGCTGTCTTCGTACTACCGAACAGCCGCGATAACGAACAGGAGGCCGACACCATCGGTGTCGAGCTAATGGCACGTGCCGGCTATGATCCGCGCGCAGCGCTGACACTCTGGCAGAAAATGGGCCAAGCGACCGGTGGCGGCGGGCCGCCCGAGTTTTTATCGACGCACCCAAGCGGCGAAACGCGGTTGCGCGACCTGCAGGGCTACGTCAACAAGGTCATGCCGCTTTACCAAGCGGCCAAACGCTAGCTAACCCAGCACAAGATCTACGCGCGCGACTTGCTGAGTTGCGCGCGCCAATGGATGAGTTGCAGCGGGCGAAGTTGGCTCGAACTTCAGTGTCAACGCGGCGCGCTCATCCACGCTCATCCGCGAATACAAAAAATCACGGCGATTGTCTGGATCGTCCGCCAGATACAACTGCGTCGCCAGCGTGACCGCGCTGGCCGCCTGTACGCGAGCGTGAATATGCGAGGTGCGTCCGGGATACGCCACCGGCCGGATCGTGCGAAAGTGAAACGTGCCGCCGGCGTCTGTGCGCGCTGCGCCGTAACCCTGAAAGTGCGGGTCGCGGTCGCGCTCGGCACCGCCCGCTGGATGGTGATACACCGCGTTACCGTCGCATTGCCAGATCTCGACAGCGGCGTTCGCCAGTGGCTGACCGCGCCGGTCGAGCACGCGCCCGGTCAAATAGATCGGCGTGCCTTTGGTCAGAACCCGATCGCCCTCAACGCGCAACAAGTCGGCGTCGATTTCCTCAGGCCGTTCACCCGCATTGCGTGGATAAAACGGGCCAAGCGTTTGTGACGGTGTCGGCGCAAATCGCGGCGAACTCGACGCAGTCTGCGCCACCGCCATCGGCGCGAGCACGGAGCCGGCAGTGCCGGCAAGAAAAGCACGGCGCTGCAAAGCTCTAAGATTGTTTGGTCGGTCGGTCATTGCATTCTCCTGCGCGTTCAGACTCGCCGGACGCTCCGGCGTTCCGCACCCCGATGGCATAATCGTTAGAGTATGAATGCTGCACGCACACTGTCCCCACGCACACTTTACGACCGCCTCTGGGACGATCACGTGGTGCATGTCGAGGATGACGGCACAACGGTGCTTTATATCGATCGTCATCTTGTGCACGAAGTGACCAGCCCGCAAGCCTACGAAGGCCTGCGGCTGGCGGGCCGCGCACCGTGGCGCATCAGTTCGATCATTGCCACCGCCGATCACAACACGCCCACGACAGGGTGGGAACACGGCTACGGCGGAATCGACGATCCTATTTCGAAGGAGCAGATAGTCACGCTCGATTCGAACATCAGCAGCTTCGGCGCCGCCGCTTACTTTCCGTTTCTTGACAAGCGGCAGGGCATCGTGCACGTGATGGGCCCCGAGCAAGGCGCGACGCTTCCCGGCATGACCGTGGTGTGCGGCGATTCACACACCAGCACGCATGGTGCATTCGGAGCACTCGCGTTTGGCATCGGCACCAGCGAAGTCGAGCACGTACTGGCGACGCAGACCTTGTTGACCAAGAAAGCCGCCAACATGCTCATCAGGGTCGACGGCCGCCTGCCCGCTGGCTGCACCGCGAAAGACATCGTGCTCGCGGTCATTGGCCGCATCGGTACCGCAGGCGGCAGCGGACACGCGATCGAATTCGGCGGCGAAGCAATCGAAGCGCTGACGATGGAAGGGCGGATGACCGTGTGCAACATGGCCATCGAGGCAGGCGCTCGCGCCGGTATCGTCGCCGTCGACCAGAAAACGATTGACTACGTGCGCGGCCGTCCATTTTCGCCAACCGCCGAGCAATTCGATCAAGCCGCCGATGTCTGGCGCACGTTGCGCTCCGATCCCGATGCGAAGTTCGACCGCGTGCTCGAGCTGCGCGCCGAGGACGTCAAGCCGCAGGTGACGTGGGGCACGTCGCCCGAGATGGTGACGACGATCGATGGCGCGGTGCCGGATCCGGAAGCCGAACGCGATCCGGTCAAGCGCGAAGGAATCGAGCGCGCGCTTGACTACATGGGGTTGCAGCCGAAAACGCCGATGGCCGACATCTATCTGGACAAAGTGTTCATCGGCTCGTGTACCAATTCCCGAATTGAAGATCTGCGCGAGGCGGCCTGGGTGGTCAAGCGGCTCGGCAAGGAAGTGGCCAAAAATGTCAAGATCGCGATGGTGGTGCCGGGTTCGGGGCTGGTAAAAGCGCAGGCGGAAAGCGAAGGGCTCGACAAGATATTTCGCGCCGCAGGATTTGAATGGCGCGAGCCGGGCTGCTCGATGTGTCTTGCCATGAACGCCGATCGGCTCGAGCCCGGCGAGCGATGCGCCTCGACCAGCAACCGCAATTTCGAAGGTCGCCAGGGCAGCGGTGGCCGGACTCACCTCGTTTCACCGGCGATGGCGGCTGCGGCTGCCATTGAAGGCCATTTTGCAGACGTTCGTAGACTCACATGAGGAGAATCAAATGAAAACAGTGTTGATCATGCTTGCCACAGTTCTTTCGCTCATTGCTTGCAACACGATGGAAGGTGCTGGCAAGGACATGGAACGAGCCGGCGAAAAAATGCAGGACAAGGCGAAGAAGTAGGACGGATGCAGAAGTTTGAAGTCCATGGTGGGCTGGTCGCGCCATTGCCGCGTGCCAACGTCGATACCGACGCGATCATCCCGAAGCAGTTTCTGAAGTCGATCAGGCGGACCGGCTTCGGACCGAACCTGTTCGATCAGTGGCGTTATCTGGATACCGGCCAGCCCGGCGTGGATAACAGCAAGCGACCGCTCAATCCGGAGTTCGTGTTGAACCAGCCGCGCTACCAGGGCGCTTCGATCCTGCTGGCGGCGAAGAATTTCGGCTGCGGATCGTCGCGCGAGCACGCGCCGTGGGCGCTGCTGCAATTTGGATTTCGGTCAGTGATTGCGCCGAGCTTTGCCGATATTTTTTTCAACAACTGCACCAAGAATGGTTTGCTGCCGGTGGTGCTGCCACAGGCCGTGGTCGATCGGTTGTTCAACGAAGTTGCGGCTCAAATCGGTTATCGTTTGACGGTTGATCTACCGCGGCAAAAAGCCATCGAGCCCGACGGCACCGAGCATGCATTCGAAGTTGCACCGTTTCGCAAGCATTGCCTGTTGAACGGATTCGACGACATCGAGCTCACCTTGCGTCACAAGGACAAGATTGCGGCGTTCGAAAGGATGCGCCTGACCGAACAGCCCTGGCTCGCGAAGTCGGTGTAGCGCACGCGATGAACATCGCGGTGTTGCCGGGCGATGGCATCGGCAAGGAGATCATTGCCGAAGCGGTGCGCGTGCTGCAAGCGCTCGACGAACCATTCAAGTTCTCGTTCGCCGAGGTCGGCGGCGCCGCCTTCGAGTCTCACGGCCACCCATTGCCGGAAGCGACGCTGAAACTAGCGCAGTCCGCAGATGCGGTGCTGTTCGGCGCGGTCGGCGACTGGAAGTATGACGCGCTCGAACCTCATCTGCGACCCGAACAGGCGATTCTCGGACTGCGCAAGGCGCTGCGGTTGTTCGCCAATTTTCGCCCCGCGATTTGTTACTCGGAGTTGACGCAGGCATCGAGCTTGAAACCCGAGTTGATTGCCGGCCTCGACCTGCTGATCGTGCGTGAGTTGACCGGTGATATCTATTTTGGCCAGCCGCGCGGCCGACGTGATGCCCCGGATGGACCGTTTGCCGGCGCGCCCGAAGCGTTCGACACGATGCGCTATGCCCGCCCCGAGATCGAGCGCATCGCGCGCGTCGCGTTCGCAGCCGCGCGTAAACGTCGCGGCAAGGTCACCAGCGTCGACAAGGCGAACGTGCTGGCAACGTTTCAGTTCTGGCGTGAAGTGGTGACCGAGGTCCACGCCGATTATCACGACGTCGCGCTCGATCACATGTATGTTGACAACGCCGCGATGCAACTGGTGAAGGCGCCGAAAAGTTTTGACGTGATCGTCACCGGCAACATGTTCGGCGACATTTTGTCGGACGAGGCGGCGATGCTGACCGGTACGATCGGCATGCTGCCGTCGGCGTCGCTGAACGATCAAGGCCAGGGGTTGTACGAGCCCTCGCACGGCAGCGCGCCCGACATCGCGGGCCAGGGGATCGCAAATCCGTTGGCAACGATACTGTCTGCGGCGATGATGTTGCGACATTCGGGCAATCGCGCAGAGCAGGCTCTGCGAGTCGAGAATGCTGTCAAGTGCGCCCTGGCGAGTGGCGTGCGGACGCCGGACATTTGGAGTGAGGGCACAAGCAAAGTTGGCACGCGCGCAATGGGCGACGCAGTGATCGAGGCATTACAGGCACAGTGAGATGAAAGTCGGCATCGTCGGTTGGCGCGGCATGGTGGGTTCGGTGCTGATGCAGCGCATGAGCGCTGAAAAGGATTTCGAGCTGTTCGAATCGGTGTTCTTCAGCACTTCGAACGCCGGCGGCGATGCGCCAACCGTTGCGCGCGGCGAGCGCACGCTGAAAGAAGCGAACGACCTTGAAGCGCTGGCGGGATGCGACGCGATCGTCACCGCGCAGGGCGGCGATTACTCCAACGATGTTTTTCCGAAACTGCGCGCGGCCGGCTGGCGCGGTTATTGGATCGACGCCGCGTCGGCGCTGCGCATGAAAGACGACGCGGTGATCATCCTCGACCCAGTCAATCTGCCTTTGATTCAGGATGCGCTGGCGCGTGGAGTCAAAAATTACATCGGCAGCAACTGCACCGTCGGTCTAATGCTGATGGCGCTTGACGGTCTACTGAAGGCTGACGTAATTGAGTGGATCAGCGCAATGACTTATCAGGCCGCATCGGGCGCGGGCGCGCCGCAGATGCGCGAGCTGATCGAGCAAATGGGGCAGTTGTATTCGTCGGCGCGCGATCTGCTGTCTGACCCGAAGTCTCCGATCCTCGAAATCGATCACGCAGTGTCGATGAGTCTTTTATCGGATCAATTGCCGGTGCGCAGCCTCGGCGCGCCGCTCGCTGGCAGTTTAATTCCGTGGATTCACGATGACCTGGGTAACGGTGTCAGCCGTGAAGAATGGAAGGCCAGTGCCGAAGCCAACAAGATCCTCGGCCGGCCCGCGCTGGGCGAGGCGGGTTCGTTGATCGTGGAAGGTTTGTGCGTGCGCATCGGCGCAATGCGTTGCCATAGTCAGGCGTTGACCATCAAGCTGCGCGCCGATCTGCCGTTGCCCGAGATCGAACGTATGCTTGCGGACGCCAACGAGTGGGTCACCGTCGTTGCGAACAATCGCGAAGACAGCATTCGGGAACTGTCACCAGCCAAGGTGAACGGCACGATGAGTATCCCTATAGGGCGCTTGCGCAAGCTTGCACTCGGCCCCGAATACATTTCCGCATTCACGGTCGGTGATCAACTTTTATGGGGTGCTGCTGAACCGTTGCGTCGCATGTTGCGACTGTTATTGAACAAGCTGTGATCGATACAACAGAGACAGTGCTATGCGCATTTGCGCTGGGCGTTTCTCACATAAAGGCGTGAGTTACCGCTATTTCTAAGCTTGCGACCGTAAGTCCATGATGTTATGTTCGAAAAACGTTGCATCCGATCAGGGGGCGGAATGCCATCCCAAAAATTTGCGCGCGCGCCGGTATGGTGCGCGCTTTCGCTTGCGCTAGGTCTAGCGGTTAGCAGCCCACATGTTGACGCCGCAGGACTCGGGCGTCTGGCTGTTACGTCCGGGCTTGGGCAACCGCTACGGGCCGAGCTTGAAGTCACTTCCGTGGGCCGCGATGAACTGCCCACGCTGCAGGTGAGGATGGCGCCGCTCGCGTCTTTCCGCGCGGCCAATCTTGACTTCAATCCCGCGCTGACCAATATCCGGTTTTCGCTCGACAAGCGACCCGACGGCGGCTACTTCGTCCGCATCAGTTCGGCGATGCCGGTCAACGAGCCCTACCTCGATCTGATGGTCGAGCTTACCTGGGCTACCGGGCGCGTGATTCGCGAGTACACAGTGCTGCTCGATCCGCCGTCGTTGCGCGCCGATGTACCGGTGGTACCGCCGGTAGCGTCAGCCTCGACGCCATCCGCACCGAGCGTGCTACCGCCGACTGCGGCGACGCGCCAGCCAGCAACTCCTGCAGCCCCGTCGAGTGCTCCCAGCGCACCGCCAAGTGGCTCCACTCCGCCGGCGCGGCCGGCTACTGCCGCTTCTGCTGCGCGTTCAACGTCGCCTGCCGAAGGTTCATACGTCGTCAAATCGGGCGACACCCTGGGCGCTATCGCCGGCCGCAACAAACCTGCGTCGGTATCACTCGACCAGATGTTGGTCGCAATGCTGCGCGCCAACCCAGAGGCCTTCGTCGCCAACAACATGAACCGGCTCAAGGCCGGCGCGACCCTCAGTATTCCGTCCGAATCCGATGTTGCCGCGTTGGCACAGCCGGACGCAAGGCGCGAAGTCGTTGCCCAAAGCTCGGACTTCGCTCAGTACAGAAGCCGCCTCGCACAAGCCGCCGGCTCAGCGCCGTTGGTTGCCACGGCGCCGCCGGCCGCGGCAGGATCAGGGCGCGTGACGACCCGAGTACAGGACAAATCTGCACCGGTTGCACCCGCCGGCGATCAGTTGAAGATTGCACGCGCTGATCAAAAGGGTGCGGCCACTGCCGCGGCGGCTGCACGTGCCGATGAGGCGGCGGCGAAAGCGCGCGCCGTACGTGAAGAGCAGGAAC
>JACCZX010000227.1 GCA_013695705.1 Burkholderiaceae bacterium
AGATCGGGCCTCGACATTGCGCGATATAACTCCGGAAAGCGCAGGTCGTAGCAGATCGACAGGCCCACCAGCAGGCGCACGCCATCTTCAGTAGCGAGCTTGAAGCTCGCCACGTTGCTGCCGGGGGTGATCGTGCGCGACTCGTCGTACTCTTCTTTGCCGCGGTTGAATCGGAACAAGTGAATCTTGTCGTAGCGAGCAACGCGCTCGCCGGCGGGACCGTAAACCAGCAGGCTGTTGAGCACATGATCGCTCTCGGGCGCCACCAGTGGCAACGTTCCGCCAACCAGACATACGCGATGCTGGCGCGCCTGGTGCGCGAGAAAGTCCTGGATCGGGCCGTAACCGTCGGCCTCGCGCAGCGCAACCTTGTCGGTGTCTTGCTGGCCCATCAGGCAAAAATATTCTGGGAGTGCGACCAACTGCGCACCACCATCGGCTGCTTGTGCGATCAATGTTGCCGCCGCCCGCAGATTTTCATCGACATCCATGGTCGAGACCATTTGCACACCGGCGACGCGCACGGTTCCCCTCATCTTGCCGTGTCGTCAGTGTTACTGAGCGCGCGACTGCGACGCGTGATCGTCGGGCGAGCCCAGGTACCGGTGATGTCGTAGTCGAGCGCAAACGCTTTGGACAATGGATTGCGTAGGACGTAACTCGCTACGAACGCGCCGAGACCAAGGATGGGATTGGCAACGCCCAGCGCGAGCGCCGCAGCGCTGCCGTCGATCTCCGGCAGTACTACCAAATGCAGTTGCTGCGTTTCGTTGCGCAGATCGATCGTGCCCGATAGCAACGCCGCCGCGGTGGCACCTGTCATCCTGAAGTTGTCGGTGGCAAGAATGCCGCGCGCTACCGTCGCGTCAGCGCGGATCGTGCTGTATGCGAAACCCTCTGAAAACCGGCGCCCGCCATCGAACAAGTTGCGCGATAACGATTGCAGTGACAGCAGGCTCAATAAACGGCCCGCGTTGCCGGTGTCGATTTTCAGAAAGCGTCCATTGTCGAGGCTCAGTGCCAGTTTGCCTGACAACGTTGGATAATCGATATCAAGCGGTGAACCGAGCCATTCGACGTCGCCTTCCAGAGCGCCGCTGCCGGCGGCCATCGCGCCCGAAAAACCGAGACGGTCGAGCGCCGCACCGGCATTGAGCGCGTCGAGCTTGAAGTTCATCTTCATGCGCCGTGCAGCGCCCCCCGTTGCCGGCGGCGCCCACTCGCCGCTGGCGGTGAGCTTCAGGTCGGCATTGGTGATGTCAAAACGGCGCACGCGCCACGTCGAGCCGCTGCCGGCGCCGGAATTCTGGGCAAGCAAATCAAGCCGTCCCAGCCTTAAATCGGCCAGTTCAAATTGTTCCGCAGCGATGTCGAGTGCGGGCAGCGCGCTGGGCGGTGACTGCAGCGCTTCGATCACTTCGCCTTTGCGAGCCGCGGGTATCGACAAGCGCGATAGTCGCGCGGTTATTTGCTCAGGCCGCCATGCGATGTATCCACTCACGCCGTCGGACACCACATTGGCGTTAAAGCCCCCCTCGGCAGCGCGGGTCGCTCCCAGGGTTACGTTGCGGAAGGTGCGGCCCATTAGCACCAGCTCCTGCGTTCGAACCGCGAGCAAGTCAATCTGCGCTTCAGCAGACGACGATGGTGTCGCTGCTCGTGGCACCATGATCTCGCCATTTGAACTACCGCCGAGGAACGCCGACCATGCTTCGAGGTCTAGACGCGCAACGGTGGCCAGCACCAGCAGACCGCTCTCCGGGAGATTCGCCGCCTCGTTCAATGCGATCACGCCGCGGGTGATGCGAAACTCGCCGCGCTCGAGCCGGCGTTCCAAGCGCACCGCAAGCGCTCGCCCCGCTGTCAGGCGCAATTCGTCGCGCTCCGCGCCACCCTGTTCCACGACGCCGGCAGTGCGCTCAATCCGCAACGGCATCGCCTCTGCCGCACTCTTGCGCAGCGGCGCAATTCCATCGATTGCGACGCCCACAAGATCGCTGTCGATTTTCAGTTCCAGCGACGGCCTTACGGTCACGCTCGCGCTATAGCGTGCCTGACCCTGCGACCGATCGAGCAGTTGCTGCACCGGCGGCACGCTGACCACGCGCTTGAGCCCCGCAACCGTCGCAATGCCGGCAGCGTTGAACACCATCGCGCCATCGGCGCGCGTGATCGCATCGATTTTTGTGGCACCACCAAGCATCGTTGCGTTTAGGGCGCTGCTGTTGACGCCGGCTTCAGTAAAATTAAGGGTGCCGTTAACGCGCGAAAGCGGCGGCGCGTCTGCCAGTGCCACGTCGTTGTTCACGAAATGCAGCGCACCGCTGACCTTGCTGTCGGCGGCGTGCAGCAAAGGAATGTTCAGGCGTAAATCGAGCTTTGCGTTGCCGGTTGCCTCGGCTTGCTTGGTTACGCCGCCGATCCATCCAACTATTGGACTGGCATTCACGTACAGCGCCATATCAGCCAGCGCGCCGTCGGCCTGACCGCGCACGTCGAGTGTGGCGTTGCGCCCGAACTCCGCGATGCGCGCAACAACGTTGGACAGACGCACACCTTGGACGGTACCGCGCTGCGCCGTCACCGTCATCGACGCTCGCTCGAATACGACGTCGGCATCGATGCCGGTCAGTAGCGGCCAGAGCCGAGGGGTATCGTCGCGCGTAGCGGGCGCGACGCTAAGCGTTGCATCGTGAACCCGTGCGCTGATGCGCATTTCTCCTTCGCGCCCAGGCCCGAACGGAAAGTGCGCCAGGTTTCCCTTGATGCGAAGTGCGCCGTCACTGACGCGGCCGGCGATCAAAGCATGCTGCAGCCACTCTATCGCAGTGTTTCCGACAGCAATCGGCACGTAACGAAATGCTGCCGGCGCATCGAGACGCAGCACGCGACCGTTCAGATCGATCGAGCCGAGAGCGCGCTCGCCAGGGTTGGCAAGATCGGCGGCGCGATAGGTGCCGCTCGCTTCGACTTCAATCTCCGCATTCGCGGCCTTTGCCGAATCGACGCGAAGCTCGAGTACCGGTTCGGACTTCCATTGCAGCGAGGCATTGAACAGTGCGAGCTTGATACGTGACTCAGTAAACACGCCGGGCACGATAAGCAGCGTGTCCCTGGATGCGAGCTGCAGAGTGCCCGCACCGTTTTCGAGGTCGACACTGCCGCTCAGATTTTGGAACCCGGGCAGTCCGATCTCGTGGTGCGGCGCGGGTTGTGCAGCGCTGGCTACGTGTTGAAACTGGGTTTTGAGCGTCAGGTTTTTTGCGTCAGGTTCTGAGCCGTTCCAACCGACCGTCACGTTCGTCAGCGTTCCCTCGAAGGCATGCCTGTCGACCGCTTCGCGCAACTCTCGCGCCAACGGAAAATGTGTGCTGAGCCACGCAAGGTTTCGCAGATCGATGCGGTCCGCCTGAATCTGGGTGCGCGCCGGGACGGTGCCTCTGGCATTCGTCGTGCGGACCTCGATATTCAGGGGCGCAATTTGGTGTTGCGCGCTGCTTACGAGCGTCAGCTGTTTCGCTCCAAGTACCTGTCCGCCGTTGCCGCCATCGTCGCCCCAACGGCGCTGCGAAATGCGACCCTGCAAAGATGCGAGCACCAGCGGCTTCAACTCATCGGCCAGCGAGACGTTCACGTCAGTCAGTGCGACATCGGCGATCACCCGCGTGACTCGGGCGCGCGCGAACGTGACCCAAGTGCGCACGGCGCCATGCGCGCGCTCGAGCTTCACGGGCACCTCGAATAGTCGGGCGAGTGCGGCGAGGTCAGCGTAGGCGAGTTCACCAAATATCTCACCACTCCAACGTGTGGTATTCGATGCTGAGGCAAACGGTGCGTGCCGAAACCGCGCGCGCAGGTCCAGTGGGCCGGCAATCGCGGCGGTCGGCTGCGCCTGCATTCCAAACAGGTGAGAACCGAACAAGTTTTCGAGTTGCAAGTTGACATGAGCAAGCTCAAACGCGGTGGTCGCGACAGAAGATCTCCGGTCGCGATAGCGAATCGTTGCTCCGACAATGACGAGTTCACCTTGCGCCAGAATCCAGTCTGATGCGCGCGAGTCTTCTCCGGTGTCTTTCGAGTCGAAAATGATGCCGCCTACCGAGAATCGATCGCCCGGCAAGCGAGCGACTTCAATTTCTGGCGCCTCCATCCGCAGCAGCGAAAAACGCGGCTCCCACGCAAGCACACTCAGCCAGGAAACCGTCGCTTCGACCCGCGGCAGCGAGAGATTGCCGCTGGTCCTGTCACCGGCGATGCGCACGTCGCTCAATTCCAGATGCGGGTTGAACCCGCGCCACGACGCCTCGATCAGACCGATCGTCACCGGCGTCTTCAATGCGCGCGATGCGATCTGCTCAATGCGCGGCCGCAACTCATCGACTCGCGGCATCATTGCGTAGCGCGCCACCAGCAGCATCGCCCCGCTTACAAAGAACAGTCCAACCAGCAGCCACCCCAACGACACCAACGTGAGGTGCAATGCACGCTTAATGCCTGCGTGCTGAGTGCGGTCTGCTGTGCTGAGTGGCGACGTCATGCGACCGCGCTACGTAAAATGATTTTTTGAGGAGGGAAAAAGGTGTCAGGGCACGTTATCACAGCGATCTCCATCTTCGACCGTGTTCACGAATGAAAAATTCCCCGTTTATTGGTACCGAGGACTGGCGTGGACGGCGCGTCGCGCTCGCAGATGTTCCTGCGCTTTCCCACTATGTCGGGCGCCAAGTGCAAATGCAGACGTCTGCCGGCGCAGGGGCCGAGTTGCTTGCTGAACTAGCCGCCGAGGAATGGACGTCGACTCGACTCCGCGCAGAGCTCGACGCGTTATGCCACGAAGCAGCTGGAGACGAGGTCCAACGGCTGGCGATCGCATTGCGACGCTTGCGTCGACGCGTGTTGGTGTCGCTGATTGCGCGCGACGCGACCGGTCGCGCCAATCTGGCTGAAGTCGTCGACACAATGACCGAGTTTGCTGAACTTGCGATCCGAACCGGCGTGGCGGCACATGCGCGCGAACTGGCGGCGATTCACGGCACTCCGTTAAGTAGCGACGGCGTGCCGCAAGACCTGCTCGTAGTCGGCATGGGCAAGCTGGGGGGCGGTGAGCTCAATGTCTCGTCAGACATCGACCTGATATTCACCTACGACGCCGACGGCCTGACGCGTGGTGACAGCGCGGCGCGCAGCCTCAGCAATCACGAATTTTTTGCGCGGCTCGGGCGGCGACTGATCGCGCTTCTGAATGATCTGACACCCGATGGGTTCGTGTTCCGAGTCGACATGCGACTGCGTCCCAACGGCAGTGCAGGGCCGCTCGCGGTATCGAGCGAAATGCTCGAGGAATACTTGATGGCGCAGGGGCGTGAGTGGGAGCGCTTTGCGTGGCTCAAGGGGCGCGTCGTATCGACTCCGGTTTTCGCGTCGGCACCGCAATTCGACGCGCAGTCCGCGACGCTGACTGAAATCGTGCGGCCTTTTGTGTTTCGCAAGTATCTCGACTTTGGCGCGATCGCGGCGTTGCGTGAGCTGCACAAATTGATTCGCGCCGAAGCGAGCCGACGTACCGCCGCCCGCGGCGAACGTGCCGATGGCGTCAACGCCAACGTGAAACTCGGTCGCGGCGGAATTCGCGAGCTCGAATTTGTGGCGCAGACGTTTCAGATCATTCGCGGCGGGCGCGAGCAGCGACTGCGCTCCAAGTCGACGTTGCAAACTCTGAACACGCTGTCGACGCTCGGCGTAATGGCATCCGAGACCTGCGTCGATCTAGCGACGAGCTATGTATTTCTGCGCAACCTGGAGCACGCGCTGCAGTATGTCGACGACGCGCAAACACACGTCGTCCCGGCCGAGGCCGAAGCGGTCGAGTGCATTGCCAAGTTAATGGGAGCAAGCAGCGGTGCAGCGCTGCTAGATGAGTATCGGGCGGTTCAGAAACTCGTCGCCGAGACGTTTGATGCGATTTTCGCGGAGCCGGTGTCGCACGATGCTGAGTTCGCACTGCCAATCGATGGAATTCCAGGCGGCCCTGATGATGGCGCCTTGATCGAAGACTTGCGCACACGCGGCTTTGCTGATCCGGTAGCGGCGGCGCAAAGAGTGCGCTCGGTGCTGGACTCGCGCCGCGTGCAGACTGCGACGGATTCCGCGCGCGCGGGCTTGCAGCGGCTGCTGCAGCGCGCACTCAAAGCTGCAGCCGATCAGTCGTCGACCACGGTTTCTCCACACTACATCGGGCCCGATGAACACTTCGCGCGCTTTGCGCAGCTCGCCGACGTCATCGCCGGCCGCAATACTTACGTGGCTTTGCTCAATCAGTTTCCAAGCGCTTTCGAGCGCGTAGTGCGGATGCTGGCGGCGAGCCGGTGGGCGACCGACTATCTGGTTCGTCATCCGATTTTGCTCGACGAGTTGCTTG
>JACCZX010000234.1 GCA_013695705.1 Burkholderiaceae bacterium
ACGCAAATGACGATATCGGCATGAACGACCGGGTTCGTTGCGTATGCAAACGTCAAAACGTCGGGCGCGTAGTCCTTGCCGCGAAAATCGCGGTTCAGGCGACGACCCTCGCGCCCATCGACAAATCTGACAGTCAACTGCGCTTCAGATGTCAGCGCGGCCGCAATCCAACGCGTAAGGGTTGAGCGCGCAGGCAAATCAGCGAATCTTGTGTGTCCCTGAATCGACAAAGACAAGGTGGGCACGCGCCGCACCTGAGTGCGGTGGCTAACTGACGCGGCGGCGCGCCGCATCGCTGATCGCGGCGGCGACCGGACGAGCGGCCTCTGCGGCCTGCGCCCGCTCCTCTGCCGCTTCGTAAGCCTCGACGATACGGCCCACCAGCGGATGACGCACTACGTCGGCCGCGGTGAAGTAGGTAAACGCGATGCCGCGCACTTCAGTCAGGACGTTTTGCGCTTCGATCAGGCCACTGGTGGTCCCACGTGGCAGATCCATTTGCGTCACATCCCCGGTGACGACTGCCTTGGAGCCAAAGCCGATGCGCGTCAAGAACATTTTCATCTGCTCGCGCGTGGTGTTCTGCGCTTCGTCAAGTATCACGAACGACTGGTTCAGCGTGCGGCCGCGCATGTAGGCGAGCGGAGCAATTTCGATCGTCTGCCGTTCGAGCAGCCGCTGGGTCTTGTCAAAGCCGAGCAGATCGAATAAAGCGTCATACAGCGGACGCAGATACGGATCGACCTTCTGTGCCAGATCGCCGGGTAAAAAGCCGAGCCGCTCGCCAGCTTCCACCGCTGGGCGCGTCAATACGATGCGCTTGACCAGATCACGTTCGAGCGCGTCGACCGCTGCCGCTACCGCAAGATATGTCTTGCCGGTGCCGGCGGGTCCGATACCGATCGTGATGTCGTGTGCAAGTATGGCCTCGATGTAATCGCGCTGGCGCGGCGTGCGACCTCGCAGGTCCGGCCGCCGCGTATGCAACTGAGGCAGCGCCGAGCTGTCCCCGGTATCAGTCGCGCCGCCCGCAGTGATCGGCGCCTCGCGCCGCCCGCGTAATTCGACAAAATGAAGCTGGATGTCGTCGACCGAGATCGAGCGCTGGCTCTTGCGCGCGCGCTCGAGAAAATACTCGAGCACCGCCAGCGCAGTCTGCGAGTTTTCGAGCGCGCCTTCGATACGAAACTGGTGGCCGCGCCGGGCGATCGTTACGTCGAGCTCTGTTTCGATCTGGCGCAGATTGACGTCGAGCGCGCCCGTCACATTTGCCAGTTCGGCGTTGCCCGCATCGGCCGCAAACCTCAGGACCTTCCTTGCAGCCGATGCGCGTTGTGCCAGATCAAACTCCCGAGCGCATCAGCGGCGCCTTCAAAACTTCATTCAGTGTCTCGGAAGCTTCGGCGTAATGCGCGCGCGTTTCGGCGTTCAAGCCGGCCTTGTTCGAAGCGTTCGCAAGCCAATCGCGTAACTGCCGGGCGTCACGCCGCAGCAAAGCACGTGCGTCTGCCGGATAGCCGCCGGACGACCCTAGCAGCCCGCCGGTCAGCCGACGCAAATGCTCGCGCTGCAGATTGCGACGCATGACGTCGCTGTCGGCCCCGATGCGCGCTTCCTCCCAGATCGAGCGCTGCACGGTTCCGTACAGCTCGGAAAGCGTGAACGGCTCGGCGATCTTTCCGCGCTGACCCGGCGCGCGCCCACCGTTTTCGACAACGCGACGCGCGACGACCGGGCTCATCAGCCGGTTCAGCACATCGCGCTGCACGGTCAGCACACGCTCAGGCAGATTGAGCTCGTACGGTGAGCCAGCCGCGACATAATTGCCGATGTACTGCGAGTCGCGCTCGAGCCGCTCGGTCACCAACTTGCGCAAAAACTCGGGCGATACCCGGAAGCTGTCGCTGCGCAGCAGGCCGTCGGCGATCAACATCAACGCTTCACGTTGCTTGGCGGCGTCGATCGGCGTCACTGGCAAGCGCGATGTGCCCGGGTAATCGTTGAACAGTTCGGAGCCGCCGACGTACTTGGCCGCGGTGCCCATTGCATAGCCCATCTGCGTAAAGCCGGTCAGGAATCGGCGGCGCAGTACCGAATAACTTTCACCGCTCGACAATGGCCGCTGCTCCAGGCGCTGCCATAGCTCGCGCGACAGTTGCATGCGGCGCTTGAAAAACGCGAGTGGGTCGCTGCCGAGGTCGCTCTGATTGACCATCGGATCGATCGCCACGCCGATGTCTTCGTCGGTTGCGAACGCGAGCTGCGGGTCGCTGGCGCGCGCGGCGATTTTCGCCAGTTCCGCGCTCTCCTGCTCCGCAGTGAACGGTTTGTACGCGTATTCGATCGCCCAGTAGTCGTAGGCGCCCAGTGTCGGCGTGAAATAAGCCCCCTGCGTCTCGCCTCTAAGTGCAATGTTCACCGGCGTGTACTCCATCACTGAGCCGGTCAACCCGTTTTTCTCGGCGTACGCCTTATCGGCGATCTGCTGTTGATTCACGGCGGTCGACGCGCGAAAGTTGTGACGCAGCCCGAGCGTATGACCGACCTCGTGCATCGTCACATCTTTCAGGAAGTCGAATACGAGCTGGTCGGCCTGAGGGCTATCGGGATC
Organism: Burkholderiaceae bacterium; assembly: GCA_013695705.1. GTDB lineage: Bacteria > Pseudomonadota > Gammaproteobacteria > Burkholderiales > Burkholderiaceae_F > JACCZX01. The sequence goes on from JACCZX010000234.1 coordinate 2,612, forward strand.
GAGCTCGCCGCGTGCTTCAAGCAGCGACATCGCAAAACCCATTTCGCGCGAAGCGTGTTCGATGTGGTTGCAGAAGCGGCTGTGCGCGTGACCTTCGGCGCCGCTCGCGCGGCTGAGCTCGCCCGACACCGCGTCATACATCGGCGTGTATGTCACAACGCCTTCGGTCTTCAGCGCCCGAATATTGCGCACCTGACTGGCGTCCCATCCAATGTCCGCGTCCAAAATTTCTCCGGTCCGCGGATCGACCTGTGAGGGGCCGATCGCGCCGAACGAAGGCGTCG
>JACCZX010000238.1 GCA_013695705.1 Burkholderiaceae bacterium
GGGCCGGCATGCGCGCCTGTTTTCTGGGTGCGGGTGCGAGGTCACTGCAGTGGACCGCGAGCCGTCGCACGGTGCCGCACTCGCCGATCAGCGCAACGTTCATTTCGTCGCCGCCGATTTGGAACGTGACGCCTGGCCGCTTGGCGATGCCCAGTTTGATGCGATTGTCGTCACCAATTACCTGCACCGTCCGTTGTTTCCGGTCTTGCATGCGGCGCTTGCGCCAGGCGGAATGTTGATCTACGAGACATTCGCTGCCGGTAACGCCGCGTTTGGTCGGCCGAGTAATCCCGACTATCTGCTGAATACGCATGAGTTGCTTGACGTCTTCAGCCCGCATCTGCGGGTGCTTGCGTTTGAAGACGGATTTGTCGTGCAGCCGAAGCCCGCAATGGTGCAGCGGCTGGCAGCGCGCAGGGTTGCTCTTGGAAGTGCATTGACTGCCGACCAATGTCGTTTGTAACGCTCGCCGGAGCCGAATTTTCGCGCGATCGCCTGTAGAATCCGGCGCTTTCCCGAGCGCAGCATATAAGGTGCCGTTTTGAAAAGCGCAGCTATCAAAGCGCGTAAATCAGGAGCGCAGACCGCGTCATGATCACCGGCAGCCTGGTGGCACTCGTATCGCCGATGTACGAGGATGGCTCGCTCGACTTCGACGCGTATCGCCGTCTGATCGATTGGCACATTGCAGAAGGCACCAGTGGCATTGTCGCCGTAGGCACTACGGGCGAGTCGCCGACGGTTACGCCGGACGAGCATGGCGAGTTGATCAAAATTGCGGTCGAGGCGGTGCGCGGTCGTGTCCCAGTCGTTGCAGGTACGGGCGGCAACTCGACGGCGGAAGCGATTGAATTGACGCGGCACGCCAAGCAGGTCGGCGCTGACGCAAGCTTGCAGGTAGTTCCTTACTACAACAAGCCGACGCAGGAAGGTTTGTATCGGCACTTCCGTACGATTGCCGAGAAAGTAGATTTGCCGGTGATTTTGTACAACGTTCCCGGTCGCACGGTGGCCGATCTGAGCAGCGAGACCGCGCTGCGACTGGCGCGCGTGGACGGCATTATCGGACTCAAGGACGCGACCAGCGACATGGCGCGCGCGGCCGAGTTGCTGAAACATGCGCCGCCGGGATTCGCGCTTTACAGCGGCAATGACGATACGGCGCTGGCGTTGATGCTGATGGGCGGCCACGGCGTGATTTCGGTAACGGCGAACGTCGCCCCGCGACTGATGTCTGAGATGTGCGCGGCTGCGTTATCCGGGGATTTCGCGGGAGCACGCAGAATTAACGCTCAATTATTGCCGGTGCATTTCAAACTGTTCGTCGAGCCCAATCCGGTGCCGGTGAAATGGGCCCTCGCAAATATGGGACGCATTGAAGGTGGCATTCGATTGCCGCTGGTGCGGCTTTCGAAGCAAAGCGAGGCGATCGTGCAGGGTGCGCTACAGGAAGCAGGATGCTGGAAAATGTTGCGGGAGTTGGAGCATGAGTCAATCAAATAGCGCGCGTGCCGCCGTTGTGGCGGCTACGTTTGCGGCCGCAGTTGCGACGTTGCTGACGGGCTGCTCGTGGACCGGCAGCATGTTTACGTCGGACAAAGTCCAATATGAGACTGCGCGGACGCGACAGCCGCTCGAAGTGCCGCCGGATTTATCGCAGCTGCCGCGCGATGAACGTTTCCTGGTGCCGGATCGTCCGCAGACGATTACTGCTTCGGGGCAGAATCAGCGTGTCGGCGCAGCGCCAGCTCTGGCTACCGCTGGCGGTCCCGTCGTGCCGGCCAGTGCGGTCGCGAAGCTTGAACGGCAAGGAAGCCAGCGCTGGCTGGCGGTCAGCCTGCCGCCCGAAAAAGCATGGCCAGTGCTGCTCGATTTCTGGCCGAGCGTCGGTTTGAAAATCGAGAAGTCTGATGCCAACGCGGGCGTGCTCGAAACGGCATGGGCAGAGAACCGCGCCAAGCTGCCGCAAGACATCGTGCGCCGCACCCTTGGACGCGTGCTCGATTCGCTTTACTCGACCAACGAGCAGGATAAATATCGCGCGCGGATCGAGCGCACGGCACAGGGCACGTCGGAAATCTATATCAGCCATCGCGGCATGGAGGAGATTTACACCAACGCTGCCCAGGATCGCACCAGTTGGCAACCGCGCGCATCGGATCCAGAGATGGAAGCGGAGATGCTGCAGCGCTTGCTGGTTCGCTTCGAGGACCCTTTGCGTCGCACCACTACGGCGGCGGCAGAAGCTGGAACCAGCACGACCGCGGCCGGCACTGCGGCGGTTTCAGCGTTGCCGCAGATTGCGCGCATCGTGAAGACGAGCGACGGTCGCAACGATCGGCTAGAAGTCGATGAGACATTCGATCGCGCCTGGCGCCGTATTGGCCTGGCGCTCGACCGCGGCGGATTCACCGTTGAAGATCGCGATCGTGCGAAGGGATTTTATTTCGTGCGCTATCTTGACCCTGACTTCGAAGCCAAGGCAAAGTCTGCACAAGGGTTCTTCAGCAAGATGTTCGGCAAGGAGAAGCCGATCCAGGCGCCGCAGTATCGAGTCGGGCTCACGAATCAGAGCGATGCGAAAACAGTAGTGCAGGTATTCGACACGTCGGGAAAGCTGGAGCAGTCACCTGTCAGCGATCGCATTTTGAATTTGCTGAGCGAACAACTCCGGTAGTGCTGCGCGTCTGCAGCCTGGGCTCGGGCAGCGGTGGCAATGCGTTGGTGGTCGAAGCGCGCGATGGCTTGTTCTTCACGCGCATTCTGGTCGATAACGGCTTCAACCTGCGGCAACTGGCTCGTCGTCTCGAGCGTGCGAGCTTGTCGCTGCGCGACATCGACGCGATTCTCGTTACGCATGAACACTCGGATCACGTTGGCGGCGTTGCACGTTTCGCTTGTACGGCCGGAATTCCCGTGTATTGCTCACGTGGCACGGCTCGCTCCGCAAGTTTGAACGACAGCGGGGTCGAGTTGCATCCGATCTACGCCGGCGTGCGCATTGAGCTCGGTCCGTTGGCGATCGACCCCTATACGGTGCCGCACGACGCATCTGAGCCATTGCAATTCGTATTTACCGACGGCGACCGGCGTGTGGGGCTGCTGACCGATACCGGCGAGTGCAGCGAGACCATCGTGCGCGCCCTGAGCCGCGTGCATGCGCTGCTACTGGAATGCAATCACGACGAACGCTTGCTCCACACGGGTTCTTATCCGTATTTTCTCAAGACGCGCATTGGCGGTGCGCTGGGACACCTTTCGAACAGTCAGGCGGCGAAGATACTGCGCAGGCTTGATTGCAGTCGTCTTGGATGGATCGCAGCGGCACACTTATCGAAAGTGAACAACACGCCGTTCCTGGCTCAGCTTGCGCTCTCCGTCGCGCTCGATTGTCGCGTGGATGAGATCGCGGTCGCAAACCAGGACGATGGGCTGGCGTGGCGCGCTGTTTGAACTTGCGCGAATAAAAAAGCCGGCATGCGCCGGCTTTTTTTTGCATCACGAACGCCTATGGCTTGACAGGAGGCGATGCTTTTTTGTTCGCGCTGTCCACCGCGGTAGCCGCGGCTTTGTTGGCGTTGTCGACTGGGTTGTCGGCGGTCGGCTTCATAGAATCCATTTTCATAGAATCCGTTTTCATCGAATCAGCCGGCATCGACGATGTTGTGGTCGTGGTTGACGGCGCGGTGGTTGACGGAGTGGTCGTGGACATGGGCGCCGGTGCCGTAGTTGTCGACGGCGTGGTCATGGGAGCTGGCGCCGGAGCCGGCATCGGCGCAGGAGTCGGCGTGACCGGCGGTACCGGATCTTTTCTGCCGCAGGCGGCGAGCGCCACGACCATCATCGAAGCGAGCAAAAGCGACTTGTTCATTTTGTACAAACCCTTCATGGTTGTCTGGTGAGTCTGATTGTCTGGTTTTGGTGAAGCTGCGCGCGAGTATAGCCGCACAGGCGCTGTCAAGCACCGGCAATGCGGAAAGCTTCTTTAACCGAGCCCCAGTGGAACGACAGGAAGGTTGTGACCCGCTGTTTCCCAGCGCCGATTAAACGCCGCAATCAACGGTTGCGCGTGAGGTTTGTTATTGAGCCAAAGGTCGCCCCGCGCCTGCGCTGTCGGCCGCATGTCGAGCACGGTAGCGTCATCGGCAATCAATGCTGCATCATCGCCGACCGGATCATCGGACGAGGCGACTCGCATCTCAAGGGCCAGCGGAAAGCGGCGTTGCAGGCCACGCAAACGGGCCGCACGAGTGTCAAGCCAGATGGCGCCGTCGACCAGCAATCTGACCTTGGCGCTGCGATGTGCAAGCAAAAACTTTGCGAGCAGGTCGGTTACTTCTGCTCGCGACAGATCGAAGATCGAAAGATCAGAGTGAATGCAAAGCAGGCGACGGCTGGAGGCTGTTATTGTCTGCAGGACCGCTGAGTGTGTTTCCTCGCGGGTAGTGATCAAGGTGCGCTGCGGCGCGGGTGGGTTTGGTGCGGCGGCAGTTGCTTCGGAATTCATGGCAAGCGCTCTCAGATATCGCAGGGGTCGAAGCAGTTTATCCGCCAAGCACAATCCAACCGGCGCTGTACCAGTCATGCAAAAGCGTCCACCCGGCGGCCGGCAGGCGCTTTGCCTGCTGCGCGGTCAGGCCACGTTGCTCAGCAAGCAAACGTAAAGACTTTATCAAAGCCGCTGGCGGCACGACGCACTCGCCGTTGATGCCCATCGCTGAGCCGGCGTAAATCAGACGCGATCGTCGGTCGAGTTCGACGCCGTGCGACACCGCGCGTCGTCGAAATTCGGCGCGAGCTGACGTATTGGCAGGCACGCCGAACACAACGTTGGCCTTCGGTTCGCTTAAGTAGCGCAACAAAAACCGATCGGTATCGATCCGGCCCGGTCTACGCCGTGAGAGCTGTTCGTGCACCTGGCGCGTCAGGGAAGATGGCAGCCTGGCCGGGTGTGAGGTGGATGCGACCCCTGAATCCGTGTAACGGCCACCCAGGACAGCGTGATCTGCGTAGTCGACGAACCACGGTTCGAGGAGCTGCTGATAACTGGGCGCGCGAAAGCCGATTGAACACGTAATGCACTCGCCCTGCGCGATTCCCTCGTGAGCCACGCCCGGCGGCAAATAGAGCATGTCGCCTGCGTCGAGCAGCCATTCTTCGGAAGCGCGAAAGCCCCTCACTGTCTTAACCGCAGTCGTTGTTGACTGCGGTAGGCCGCGCTGCCGGCTGATGCGCCAACATCGCTGGCCGGTTGCCTGCAGCAAGAACACGTCGTATGAATCCACATGCGGCCCGACACCGCCGCCATCGGTCGCAAAGCTCACCATCAGATCGTCAAGCCGCGCATCGGGCACGAAACGAAAGCGCGACAGCAGTTGTCGCGCCGAATCGTCGTGCAGGTCCACGCCTTGCACCAGCAGGGTCCAGCGTGCACGGCGGACCGACGGCAGACGAGAAAGCGGACCGTGCTGCAGTAAGCGGCGGCCGTCGAATTGAGTGATCAGCCGGCTCTCGACCTCCGGATCGCGCGCCAGCTGGAACAAGCCCGCGCGGTCGATCGGTGCCGTGAACCCGGGCCAGACGCCGCGAATCAACAGCGGTTTACGCTGCCAGTATTCGCGCATGAATTGCCGCACGCTGATGGGGCCCAGCTGACGAAGGATTGACGACAGACGCACTGGGTAATTATAGGAAGGCGATGATTTACGATCCAAGGCTGAAATGAAAATCGACGATGACGCACTTGTCAGCATCGACGTTTCAATGTCGGATGCACAGGACAATCTGCTCGAAAAAACAGATGCGCCGCTGACGTATCTGCACGGTCACGGCGACATCTTCAGCCGCATCGAAGAAGAATTGCGCGGCAAGGAAGCGGGTGCGCAGGTGCGGGTGCAACTCGAACCCGAAGAGGCGTTCGGCGATTACGACCCCGAGCTAATCACGCTGGTGGCGGTCGACGATTTGGGCGAGGGCGTTGCTGTCGGCATGAAAGTCGACGGCGCCAGCGTTGGCGCGTCGGAAGGCGTGCACACGGTTACCGACATAGCCGAAGGCATGGCGGTACTTGATGGCAACCATCCGCTTGCCGGATCTGCTTTGCGGTTCGAAGTCACAGTGATCGAAGTCAGAGCGGCGACTGACGAGGAAATCGAGGCAGCCGACGCAGTGGCGCTTCCGGATTTCGTGCGCGTGGTGGAGCCGATCAGCCGGACACTGCATTAGCCGCGCAGCGCTTCCCGCTTGAGCTCGTCGAGCAGAACATGCGCCTCGCGTGGCGACAAGGCATCGAGGTCGATTGATCGCAAGCGTTCTCGCAATGGATCGTTTTCGGCCGTGTCCGGTACCGCCGGCGCGGGCGTTGTTAAAAACAAGTCCAATTGCGGCCGCGTGCCCAGCGCGCGTTCTTCCATTTGCACCAGCAGCAACCGGGCGCGGCGGATAACGGTGCTCGCTACACCCGCTAGCTGCGCTACCGCCAATCCATAACTCTGATTCGCCGGCCCGTCGCGTACTTCATGCAGGAAAACCACCTTTCCCGAGGCTTCCGCTGCGGCAACATGCACATTGGCAATCTCTGGATGCTGCTCCGCCAGTTGCGTGAGCTCAAAGTAATGCGTCGCGAACAATGTCATCGAGCAGTTTTTTTCAACCAGCTCGCGCGCGATCGCAGCAGCCAGCGCCATGCCGTCAAAAGTCGACGTGCCGCGCCCGATCTCGTCCATCAGCACGAGGCTGGTTTCGGTTGCCGAATTTAATATCGCTGCTGCTTCGGTCATCTCAACCATAAAGGTCGAGCGACCGCGCGCCAGATCGTCGGCCGCGCCAATCCTGGTTTGAATGCTGTCGATCGGGCCGAGCGTCGCTAAAGTGGCCGGCACATAACTGCCGGCATACGCAAGCAGCACGATCAACGCGACCGAACGCATGTAGGTCGACTTGCCGCCCATGTTCGGGCCGGTGATCACCAGTAGCCGGCGGCCAAAACGCAGCGTGCAATCGTTGGGGACGTAGGTTTCGCACTCGCGCTCGACCACCGGATGGCGCGCGTTGCGGATGTCAATTTGCGCAGCTTCCACTAATTGCGGACGCACCCAGCGTGCCAGCTGCGCGTGATTCGCGAGTGCGAGCAGGGCATCAATCGATGCGAGCGCATTGGCACAGCGCTGTAGCTGCATTACATATTGCGCTGAGTCCACGACTATTTTTTCGTACAACGCTTTCTCGCGCGTGAGCGCGCGTTCACGCGCCGATAGCGCTTTGTCTTCAAACGCTTTCAGCTCCGGCGTGATGTAGCGCTCTGCGCCTTTGAGCGTCTGACGGCGGCGGTAATCGTCCGGGACGCGCGCGGTTTGTCCGTGCGTTACCTCGATGTAGAAGCCGTGCACGCGGTTGTATTCGACTCGCAGGGTGCCGATGCCGGTGCGCGCGCGCTCGCGCGCTTCCAGGTCGATCAAGAACTGGCCGGTGTGGTCGCGCAGCGCGCGCAGCTCGTCGAGCTCGGAGTCAAAGCCGGGGGCGACCACATCGCCGTCGCGCACTGCATACGCCGGCTCGGCGAGCAGCGCACTCGATAACAACGTCTGTAACCCGGGCGGAATCCTCAATTGATCGCGCAGGTCGTCCAACAACGGTGCCGAGGCGACCTGCAGTACCGCTGCGGCGCGCGATACATGCGGTAACGCCTGACGTAGCGCGCACAATTCGCGCGGCCGCGCGGAGCCAAGTGCGATGCGTGTGGCAATCCGCTCGATGTCGGGTATCTCGCGTAGTTCCGCGCCCAGCCGCTCGCGTGCGGGCTCGCTTGCCAGCAGCTCCTCGATGCTCTGGTGACGGTGGCCCGCTTCGGTGCGGTCGCGCAACGGGTGATGCAGCCACTGCCGAAGGCGCCGGCTCCCCATCGACGTTACGCAATGATCGAGCAGTTTGAACAGTGTCGGCCCGTCGGCACCGCGCAGTGTTTCGGTGATCTCCAGATTGCGGCGCGTGATGGGATCAAGCGCGATGAAGTCCGAGGTTGACTCCCGCTGGATCGACGCGATATGCGGCAGATGACTGCCTTGCGTCGCGCGCGCATAGTCGAGCAGGGCGGCGCACGCAGCCAGGATTTCAGGCGCGTCAGCGATCCCGTAGGCGTCGAGTGCTGCGACCTGCAGCTGTTCCTTCAGCAGTGCTTCGCCGCGTGCTGCATCGAAGTGCCAATCGGGTCGCGCCTGCGACGCACAGGGCAGCGCATCGATCAACGCGTGCAGTGCATCGGTCCAGCCGTCAGCGATCAACACTTCGGACGGCGCAATCCGCGCAAGCTCGGAAGCCAAGCGTGCGGCCGGGACGCTCGCCGCGCGTAACTCGCCCGAGGACAGGATCAGCCACGCAAGCCCGATCATCCCGTTGCGGCGCGTCGGCGGTGCCAATGAAAGCAGCGGCGCGTTTGCCTTGTCGCTCAACAGCGACGTCTCGGTCACCGTGCCGGGCGTGACGACCCGCACGACCTTGCGTTCGACCGGTCCCTTGCTGGTGGCAACGTCTCCAACCTGCTCGCAAATCGCCACGCTTTCACCGAGCTTCACCAGCTTGCCGAGATACTGCTCGACCGAAACCACCGGTACGCCGGCCATCTTGATCGGCACTCCGGCCGACGCGCCGCGCGTTGTGAGCGTCAAATTCAGCAGGCGCGCGCCGCGCTCCGCATCGTCGTGAAAAAGCTCGTAGAAATCGCCCATCCGATACAGCAGCAGCACACTTGGATGCTCGGCCTTGATGCGCCAGTACTGCTGCATCATCGGCGTGTGCCGCGCGAGATCGGTAGCGTTCATAGCGACCGTCGAGCGATCCGGCTACGTCGCCTGCGGTTGGTGAACGTCGCCGACCAGCGCCAGCAATTGTGAAAATATTTTCGGCGGCGCGCACACGATGCGGCCGTCGTCCATGAAGCTCGGCTCGCCCTTGAAGTTGGAAACAAGGCCGCCGGCTTCCAGAATCAGCAGACTGCCGGCAGCCATGTCCCACGGTGACAAACCAATCTCCCAGAAGCCGTCAAGTCGGCCCGCTGCCACGTAGGCGAGATCGAGGGCGGCGGCCCCGGGCCGGCGCACACCGGCGGTGGTCTCGGTAATTCTCTTGAACATTCGAACATATTCGTCCAGGTGTTCGATGGCGCGAAATGGAAAGCCGGTACCGATCAAACAGTCGGCAAGACGCTCACGCTTCGAAACCCGCAGTCGTCGCTCGTTCATGAATGCGCCGCGTCCGCGCGTTGCAGTAAACAGTTCGTTGCGTGTCGGGTCATAGACCACCGCCTGCGTCACGTGCTCGCGGTGCCGCAGCGCGATCGACACCGCGTACTGCGGGAAGCCGTGAATGAAGTTCGTGGTGCCGTCGAGCGGATCGATGATCCACGTGTACTCAGACTGCCCCGACGCCCCTGATTCTTCAGCCAGGATGGCGTGGTCAGGATAAGCCTTCGATACGATTTCCAGTATCGCTACCTCAGCCGCTTTGTCGACCTCGGTGACGAAATCGCTGCGACCCTTGGTCGAGACTCGCACCAGGTCGAGATCGAGGCTTGCGCGATTGATAATCGCGCCGGCCTTGCGCGCGGCCTTGATGGCCGTGTTGAGCATCGGATGCATACGAAGCGCGCTCTCGAGAATAGAGCGGCGATTAGACTGGAGGCGCAGTTTAGTCGATCAACAATCAACCGGGCCCGTGCATCGTGTTCGATCGTATCCGCTTTGTGCTCGTCGCGCCGAGCCATCCGGGAAACATCGGCGCCGCGGCGCGCGCGATAAAGACAATGGGATTCAGACGACTCGTCGTTGTCAATCCACGGGTTGGCCGTTATCGGGACCATCCTGATGCAATGGCGCTCGCCACTGGCGCAGCCGACGTACTTGCAGCCAGCGACAGTTGTGCGACTCTGGTGGACGCACTTGGTGGTGTAACGACGGCGTATGCGATGACCGGATACGACCGTGAATTCGGCCCGCCAATGGTTGATGTCCGACGCGCTGCGCTCGATGCAGCGGCCGGCTTCGGCCTGGCGAATGAAGGCCAGATCGCCTTCGTTTTCGGCACCGAGCGCGATGGCTTATTGAATGAAGACGTCGAGCGCTGCCAGTTTTCGTGCGCAATTCCGGCGAGTGCCGACTTTTCATCGATGAACCTGGCGCACGCTGTGCAGGTCACCGCGTACGAATGTCAATTGGCAGTGCGCGGACTTGCAAGCGTGCAATCCGGGCAAGTGCGCTTCGCCGACACGGACGCGCCGGCGGGCGTGGTTGCGCTGGAAAGCTTCTTCGCACACTTCGAGCAGGCGATGATTGCGATCGGTTATCTCGATTCGCGCGAGCCCAAGCATCTGATGGCGCGGCTGCGCCGGCTATTCAATCGTGCGCGCCTGACGCAAACCGAGCTTGACGTTCTGCGCGGCATCAGCGCCGCGATCATAGAGTCGCGAAGAGAGCGTGCCGGGCGCAAAAAATCACGGTTGATTATTCCGTAGATACAATCGCCGGCCAATGTTCAGGCATCTTCGCGAAGACATCGATTGCATTCGGCAGCGCGACCCGGCTGCGCGCTCGCGCTGGGAGGTGCTGACGTGCTATCCGGGCCTGCACGCGCTCTGGATGCATCGGGTGGCGCATTCGTGCTGGCACAACGGGCTGCAATGGCTCGGGCGTTTCATCTCACACATCGCGCGATTTTTAACCGGGATCGAAATTCATCCCGGTGCGCAGATCGGCCGTTTTGTGTTCATCGATCACGGCATGGGGATCGTCATCGGTGAGACCGCAGTCGTCGGCGAGGGGTCGACAATCTATCAAGGCGTCACGCTCGGCGGCACCTCGACAATTCGTGGCGCAAAGCGCCATCCGACGCTCGGTCGCAACGTCATCGTCGGCGCCGGCGCAAAAGTGCTGGGCGGTTTTTCGGTCGGAGATCGCGCGCGCATTGGGTCGAACGCGGTGGTCGTCAAGGAAGTGCCCGCCGGTGCCACCGCAGTGGGCAATCCGGCGCGCATCCTGCACAAGGAAACCGACGCGCAGCGCGAAGAGGCCGCTAACGCGATGGGATTTTCTGCATACGGCATTACGCAGGAGGGCGACGATCCGCTCACCAAGGCGTTGCACGGACTGATCGATCACGCAGCGGCTCAGCAACGCGAAATAGATCGGTTGATCATGACGCTTGAGCGCAACGGGATCTCGTTAGAGGAAGTAAAAAGCGAAACGCCGAAGGTCGATGCAGACCGGTTGAACCGCTTGGTGGACGATTGACGCGCGCGTTTGTCGTCCTCGCGGAAGCGAGGACCCAGGTTTGTTTCGAGTCTCTGGATTCCCGCCGCGAGGGAATGGCAGTTTCGGCTAATCGTCGAAGAACACCATGCGCGGTCTGCCTTCTACAAATTCCAGATAGCCGCCGCGCGGCACAGCGCCTTCGAAGTCCCAGTCGGGCAGAACCCAACGCTCGGCGCGCGCGCCATCGAGATCGACTTCGTGCATCGCGGGGCGGTGCGTGTGGCCGTGAATGATGCGGCGTACGCCCGCATCGCGCAGGGCGGTATCGATTGCGTCCGGCGTCACATCCATGATGTCCATTGCCTTGATCGACTTCTCGGTGTCGCTCAACATGCGCGCACTCTTTGCAATTGCGATTCGCTGGTCAAGCGGCTTGGCCAGAAAGCTGCGCTGAAACTCGGCGTCACGAACCATTGACCGAAATTGCTGATACGCAACGTCGCGTGTGCACCAGACATCGCCGTGCGACAGCAGCGTCGCCGTCCCCGCGACCTCTGCAACGATTGGATCGGCGAGCAGTGTGGCGCCGGCGGCGCTTGCGAAATCGTGACCGAGCAGAGGATCGCGATTGCCGTGCATCAGGAAGACACGCTGGCCCGAGGCCGAAGCTTGCCTCAAACCGCTGATCACCGGCTTTGCTGCCGGCGCTGCGTCGTCGCCGATCCAGAATTCGAACAAATCGCCAAGGATCACCAGCTCGCGATAGCGCGGCGCATCGACCTGCATGAAACGAAAGAACCGCTGCAGCGTTGTCCTCCGCTCGACGGCCAGATGCAGATCCGAAATGAAAACTGGATTGATCAGTGGCGCAAGAACGCCGCTGACCGCAAGTGCCGGGGGCGGGTCAACCAGATTCAACGATGGCTTCTCAGACGATTTCAGCGCGCTCGATCAACACATCAACTTCGGGCACGTCCGCATGCGAGCCGCGGCGGGTGGTGCGCATCACTTTGATTTTGTCGACCGTCGCCGTACCCTCGATGACTTTACCGAATACGCAATAGCCCCAACCCTGCGGCGACGGTGCAGTGTGGTTCAGAAAGTCGTTGTCGCCGACATTGATGAAAAATTGCGATGACGCCGAGTGCGGGTCGCCGGTGCGTGCCATCGCTACCGTGTACTTGTTGTTGCGCAGGCCGTTGCGCGCTTCATTCTCGATCGAATCTTCAGGAGTTTTCTGCCGCATTCCGGGCTCGAAGCCGCCGCCCTGAACCATGAAACCATCGATGACCCGATGAAACAACGTGCCGTCATAAAACCCGTTGCGGACGTAGTTTTCGAAATTGGCCGAAGTTTTCGGTGCGCGCTCGTTGTCGAGCTCGATCGTAATCGGGCCGTAATTTGTGTACAGACGAACCATTCGTA
>JACCZX010000246.1 GCA_013695705.1 Burkholderiaceae bacterium
CCGCACGGCAGCGCGCGCATCGCCTTGACGACTCGCGCCGCGGCGACGCCCGGCACGATCGCGGCGAGCTTCCCTTCGTTTGCCATGTAGACCGGGTCAAGCCCGAGGATCTCGCACACGCCTTTCACCGTCTCGCGGACGGGCAGGCGCTGCTCTTCAATGCGCATGCACACGCCGGACGATTGTGCGAGCTCATTTAGCACCGTTGCAAGTCCGCCGCGAGTCGCATCGCGCAGGCAATGGATGTCCGGGCACGCCGCTAGCATCGCCTGCACGAGTTCGTGCAGCGGCTGGCAGTCGCTCTCGATCGGCGCCGAGAGCGCCAAATCTTTGCGCGCCGCAAGGATGGCGGCGCCGTGATCGCCGAGCGTGCCATTGACGATGATTGCGTCACCCACCCGTGCACGCGTGGCCGCAATCTCGACGCCGCACGGGATAACTCCAATACCGGTCGTGTTGATGAAAAGTTTGTCGGCCGCACCGCGCTGCACGACCTTGGTATCGCCGGTCACGATCTGCACGCCTGCCGCCAAGGCCGTGCGGGCCATCGACTGCGCGATGGCGCGCAGCAATTCGACGTCGAACCCCTCTTCGATGATCACGCCGCAGCTCAGGTACAGCGGACGCGCGCCGCTGACGGCCAGGTCGTTGATCGTCCCGTTGACTGCGAGCGATCCGATGTCGCCGCCGGGAAAAATCAGTGGATCGACGACGTACGAGTCGGTGGTGAAAGCAAGGCGGTCGCCGCCGGTCGCTAGCGCCGCCAGCGAAAAGCGCGCCTGGTCTTCCAGCGGCGCCAGCCATGCGTTGCCGAACGCGCCGACGAAGACGTCATCGATAAGGTCGCGCATCGCCTTACCACCGGCGCCGTGCGCCAGCGTAATGCGCGTGTCGCGCAACTTGCCGCGCGGGCGGCGGAACAGTTGCGGCTCGTCAGCGCGCATGCTCAGCCTCCGTCTCCTCAATGCGCACCCGCAGCATCTTCGCGAGATCGACACCACCGTAATTGAAATACGCGGCGCACGCGCCTTCCGAAGAAACCATCAGCGCGCCGAGCGGCGTCTCGGGCGTGCACGCGCGGCCGAACACCTTGCATTGCCACGGCTTGATCGCGCCCTTGAGCACCTCGCCGCACTGGCACGACTTGGGGTCGGCGATCTTCACATTGGGCACAGCGAACTTGCGTTCGGCGTCGAAGCGCGCGTACTCCTTGCGCATGCGAACGCCCGAATGATCGATCGAGCCCAGCCCGCGCCACTCGAAGAATTCGCGCAGCTCGAACACCGTGCTCACCGCAGCAAGCGCCTGCTCGTTGCCAGCGTCTGGCACTACGCGCTGGTACTGGTTCTCGACTTCGCATCGTCGTTCGGCAAGCTGTTTCAGCACCATCCAGATCGATTGCAGGATGTCGAGCGGCTCGAAACCTGCAATCACGATCGGCTTGCGATAGTGGCGCGCGATAAAGTCGTACGGCGCGGTGCCGATCACCATGCTGACGTGGCCGGGGCCGAGAAAGCCGTCGAGCGTCACCTCGGGCGAATCGAGAATCGCTTTGACGGTCGGGATGATCGTGATGTGATTGCAGAACAGCGCAAAATTTCGGATGTTCTCGCGCTCGGCCTGCAGCACGGTGAGCGCCGTGCTCGGCATCGTGGTCTCGAACCCGAGGCCGAAGAAGATCACTTCCTTGTCGGGGTTCTGCCGCGCCAGAGTGAGCGCGTCCATCGGCGAGTAGACCATGCGCACGTCGGCGCCATCGGCCTTCGCCTGCAGCAGGTTCTTCTTCGAACCCGGCACGCGCATCGCGTCGCCGAAGGTCGTGAAGATAACGTTCGGTTGCTCGGCGAGCGCGATGCAGTCGTCGACGCGGCCCATCGGCAGCACGCACACCGGACAGCCGGGACCATGCACGAGCTCGATTGCGTCGGGCAGCAGCTTCTCGATGCCGTAGCGAAAGATCGAGTGCGTATGGCCGCCGCACACTTCCATCAGCTGCAGCGGCCGCGACTTAGTCGTCGGCACTTTCGAGACGAGTGCGCCGATCGCGTTCACCAGCACCCGCGCCTTGTGCGGATCACGGAACTCGTCGACGTATTTCATGCGCGTGCGCCCGCAGCAAGATTGCCGCGCTGGTCCGCAAGCAGCGTGTGCACGAGGTCCCACAGGATGTGATAGATCGCAACGTGGACTTCCTGCACGCGATGGATGCTGTCCGTCTCCACCGTGAGGCAGTGGTCCACATGCGGCGAACGCGCCATCGCGCCGCCGCTCATGCCAGCGAGACCGATCGTCGTTAGCCCAAGCTCCTTCGCTTTCGCAAACGCTGCGAGCAGATTCTCCGAATTGCCGCTGGTCGAGATGCCGATCAGCGCGTCGCCTGAGCGCGCCAATGCGATCAACTGCCGCACATAGACGTGTGCGAAGCCGACATCGTTGGAAACCGCGGTGAGCATCGCGACATCGGTGGCGAGATTCACTGCGGGCAGCGCCGGCCGCCCGGCCGTTACCGGATGCAGAAACTCGACCGCGATATGCGCCGCATCGCAGCTCGATCCGCCGTTGCCCATGCAAAACAGCCGGCCGTCATCGCGATAAACATCTGCAATCGATCGTGCGACTGCAACGACTTGGGCACCGTGCGCCTCGAAGAAACGCTGCTTGGCATCGCAGCTTTCGCGCGCCTTGGCATGGACCGATTCGAGCAGCGCGACGTCCATCGCTCGCGCGTCCTGGCGCTTGCCGTGCAGGAACGGGTACAGCGATTGGAGCGAATCGACCGCGCTCATGCGGCCTTCGCCTGCGGACTCGCGTGCATCGCTTCGATCTCGGCCTGCAGTTCGCCCAACTCGTGCAGCAGCGCCAGCGTATCGCGCGCTTCCTTTTCGTCGAGCCGGCTCATTGCAAATCCCACATGCACCAGCACCCACGCGCCGACGCAACTCTCCGGAGGATTGGTCTCGTCGACGATGCACGCAATATTGATCTCCCGCTGCACGCCCGCGACTTCGACGATCGCGAGTTGATTCGCTGGATCGGTGACGCGCACGATCTGTCCGGGAACGCCGAGGCACATTTAACGTTTCCTCAATACAAGAGCCGCGCAGCCGCGACGGTAGCCTGCCCAAGCGCAAGCCCGCCGTCACCCGGCGGCACTTTCGAATGCGTGAGCACGGTCAGGCCGCGCGATCGCAGATCGGACGCGACGCACTCGAACAGCGTGCGGTTCTGAAACACGCCGCCGGTGAGCGCAACGCTGCGAGTCTCATGCTGCTGCGCGAGCGAAAACGCCATCGCTGCCACAGCGCGCGCGAGACCAACGTGGAAGCGCGTCGAGATCACTGTTGCTTCAGTGCCCGCGCCTAAGTCATCGAGCAGCGCCCGCCACATCGGGGCCGGATCGAGGGTCGCAATGCCCCCCTCTTCGTCGACCAGCGCGAACGGGTAGGCGCACTCGGTATCGGGCGCCGCGCAATCAACCAGCGCTTCGAGCTCGAGCGCCGGCTGTCCTTCATAGCTCGATTGTTCGTGGCAGATTCCGACGGCTGCCGCGACCGCGTCGAACAATCGGCCGCACGAGCTTGCGAGCGGACAATTGATGCTCTGCGCCAGCATTGCGTCGATCATTGCGAGCGGTTTTGCCTGCAGAGCGCGAATCGGCGGCAACTCGCCATACCGCGCGCGGCATGCATCCCATCCCAACGCCGCAACAAGATGCGCGTAGGTATTGCGCCACGGCTCGCGCATCGCACGCTCGCCGCCGATCAGCGCCACGGGCTTGAAACGCCCGACGCGGCGGAATCCACGATAGTCGGCGAGCAAAAACTCGCCGCCCCATAGCTCGCCTCCCTCGCCCATGCCGAGCCCGTCGAGTGCGATGCCGAGCACGGGCGAGCTATCGAGCGGCATGCCGCTTTCCGCCAGGCAACTCGCAATGTGTGCGTGATGATGCTGCACCGATTGCAATGCGAGCCCATCTCGCTCGGCCCATTCGATGCCGAGCCGGGTCGAGGGGTATTCGGGATGAGCATCGACCACGATGCACTCGGGTGCGTGATCGAACAGGGCGCGGTAGAGGTCGAGACTTTTCCGATAGTCGGCGTACGCCGCCGGCGCATCGAGGTCGCCCTGATGCTGCGACAGCATCGCCTGCCCGTCCTTCGTAAAACAGAAAGTGTTTTTCAGCATGCCGCCCATCGCGGCGACCCGAGGCGCTGCTTCGAATCCGCGCGGCAGCGCAATCGGCGCGGGTGCGTATCCGCGCGCTCGCCGCAGAATGCGCGGCGCGCCATCCATCACGCAAGCTACGCTGTCGTCGATGCGGTTGACGATCTCGCGATCGTGCAGCAGGTACGCATCGGCGATGTCCCTCAGGCGCACGCGCGCGTCGTCGTCGGCGATGCACTGCGGCTCGTCGGACACGTTGCCGCTGGTCATCACAAGCGGCCGATCAAGGTCGCGCAGTAACAGATGAAGCAGCGGCGTGTATGGCAGCATGAAGCCGAGCCTTGCGGCGCGGGGTGCAATCGCCTCAGGCAGCCGCTCTCCGCGACGTCGCAGCAGAACGATCGGCGCAGCGGAGCTCTGCAGCAACATGCGCTCTGCGGCATCGACTTCGCAAAAGCGCTCGATCATCTCGACGTCGCGCGCCATCAGCGCGAACGCCTTGTGCTCACGCCGCTTGCGCGCGCGCAAAGCGCTAACGGCGGCGGCGTTGGTCGCATCGCACGCCAGATGAAAACCGCCGAGGCCTTTGATAGCGACAATGCGACCTTCCGCGATCAACTCAGCGGCAGCAGACCAACCGCTCGCCTTCACGTCACCTGTGGTCACCTCCTGCCAGACCCGCGGCCCGCACGCTGGGCACGCAATCGGTTGTGCGTGAAAGCGGCGATCGGCCGGATCTTCGTATTCCGCGCGGCAGTCGCCACAAAGCGCGAATGGCGCCATGCTCGTATTCGCGCGATCGTACGGAACCTTAAGCACGATCGAGAAACGCGGGCCGCAGTGCGTGCAGTTCGTGAACGGATACAAATGCCGGCGTGAAGCCGGATCGAACGTCTCGGCGATACACGCGGCGCAACTCGCCGCATCGGCGACCACGGCAGTGTGTACATCGCCGGCGCCGCTTTGCGAGATCGAAAACTCGCGCGCCATGCCGGGCGGAAGTGCTGTGCGCTCTATGTGATCGATGCGCGCCAGCGGCGGGGCTTCGATTTGCAGCCGGCGCATAAAGCGCTCTAGCTGGGCCTGCGCACCCCAAGCCCGGATCAACACACCCGACCCGTCATTCAATACGTCACCTCGCAGCCCGCACTCGCGCGCGATGCGCCACACGGTCGGCCGGAAGCCGACACCCTGCACGAGGCCGCGTACGCGCACGCGTACGCCCGGTGTCTCTTGCGCCTGCGTCATCGCG